>JAVEZX010000084.1:0-1770 GCA_034002785.1 Bacteroidales bacterium | reverse complement strand
ATATGGCTTGGCGCATGGCAAAGGCATTATGATTGAACCTGTTACCTTTTTGTATAAGTAAAACCTGTCAGCTATGAAACTTAAACTTCTGTATTGGTTTCCACGGATTCTGGCAATCCTTACCGGACTTGTTATGATGTTGTTCTCCTTTGACTCCTTCGGTGGAGATAATCCTTTTGGTAAACAGCTGCTGGAGTTTCTGATGCATAATATTCCGGTCTTTGTGTTAATCATCATCCTGGTTATTGCCTGGAAATATGAGATTATCGGAGGAGCGCTCTTTATTCTGCTGTTTATTACACTTGGGATATTCTTTAAATCGTTCTCCGGCAATCCCGCTTCATTGATAATAATCGCCCCCGTACTTATCTCAGGGGTGATGTTTATACTGCATGACTTGCAGTTATCAAGGCCCAGACTCTAATTCGCTCCCGGACAATTTGCATTCGGTTACAGGTTCCGGATTCCAAGGGGCCCTGTTTGATACCTCATTTATGATATTTCTATTGACCTGATAACCTTCTCTCTCTGACAGAGACAATGAGGTGTTCATATTTTAGTGTACTGAGTTTGGAACGGAGAGAACAATCTTTGGGACGCTGAGTAACGTCTGTTGCAAAGTTGAGGTCGAACTTTGGTCGAGGAACCAGTATTAACTAAACCAGCCCGACAATGAAAACAAAAACCTTTTTTGTGGTCTGCCTGTTACTCGGCATTGGATTGACTCAGCTTTCTGCCCAGAAGCCTGATGTCACAAAAACGTTCAGCTATACTGTTGAACAGGGGTATTGGGCTCCTGTATACTGCCAGAATGATCAGGGTGTCCTGGTAATGGTGGATGAAATTACAGGTACGATCACTTCAAGAGTCGTTGTGCATTACGCAAATAACCAGTATCAATGGTACATGCTTCAGTGGAGCGGCGAATTGATGAGCTATGTAAATCAGGAAATTTTCCAGATTCACGAATCTGACAAGATAGATACACCTAATAGCGGTGTTTATACCTATCATTTTAATCTCGTGGGTAACATGGGAAGCCATTACATTAACACCGGTGTTCTGAATATGGATAACTGGACAATTGTTTGTACTAAATCGGTCTGTCCCGGGAAATATCAGGAACCGGAATAATCAACTTTATGCCGTATGAAAAGGGGTGAAAAGATATCAAAACTGCTGATTGCCCTCTTCTTTCTGTTGATGCTGAACTTTAATTCCTGTGAGGCATTTTACTGTGAAAAGTGTACCAATGGCGAAGAGTTGTTCTGGGAATGCAGCCAGGATGCAATTGAACAGTGGGAGAAACATGGCTACACCTGCGATCAGTGAAGGGGGAGGTTGTTATTTCAGCTTAAAGAAGTGATCGAGGATCCCTAGATAAAGATGCTCCTCTCCCGGTAACTCCATCTCATAGGTTGAGCACAGATAATAGTTTTTTCTTACAGTTCCCATGCCCGCCAGTGACGCGGCCGGTCCGGACAGTATTCTTGTAAGGTCTCCGGCAATAGTCTCATCACCCTTGGCCTGTTCCCGGATATTCTCCTTCAGGAAAGAGGTGAACTGCTGCTCGGACGGATTGGTAGCGTATAACAGAACCAGGGTAAGAATAAATATTACAAGTCCGTACGGAAACCTGCTTGATTTTTTTGCGGCACTCATCTCATGAAGGGGTTAAGATAATTTTCAATCATCAAATTAAACAAAAAAATAAATTATAAAAGTCGTGCTTCACAGATTTTTGGTATGCAGGGAAAAGAGTTTGGTACT
>JAVEZX010000083.1:3770-10991 GCA_034002785.1 Bacteroidales bacterium | reverse complement strand
GCACGCAGAGGATCCTGGTCACTTGGTCCCATGATAAAGGAACCGGCAGGGATGAATGCCATCTCAAACGGCTCCGGCTCATAGAACTTCTTCCTTCCCTGAACACCGGTCAGCTCGCCGGACTCGTACGAGCCGCAGCTACTCAAAATCAGGATTAATGTAAGAGCTAAAAGGGTTACCTTTTTCATAGACTCATTAATTTAAAATATGCAAGTAATCTTATTTTTTCTTTGCTGTTTCTCAGAGGAAACGGATACTTCTGTACCTTGAGGTGCTTTTCCCGAGACCGAGATCGAAGCTGTAGGAGACCATGAACTCGTGGGAGCCGCTGGTTCCTTTCCTGATCTCCGATACCGGGAAGTCATATCCATATCCAACCTTTAAACCGTTATACAATTCTATGCCTGCGAATCCTGTGATTGCGTCACTTATCCTGTAAGAAACGCCACCCCATATCTTTTTATTGTATCTAACCATCCCTGTGGCTAAATATTGTGTTGCGGCACCATCATTAACGATAAAAACCGAGGGGATCAGCTCAAAGGCCGGGTTGGGTAGCTGCAGGTAGTAGCCTGCGGTGAAGTGGAATTCGCGACTGACATAAGTGGCTGTCTCCGAATATTTTATTTTAGGTTGGTTGAGGTGTGTGACTGAGAATCCGGCGTAATAACTGAGACCCTGGTAATAGACTCCTGCTGAAATGTCCATGGCAACAAAAGATTCATCATTTTCAGGTATCAGCGGGTCACCTGCCGGAGGCGTATGTCCCGGCCCTGATGGGATGTACCACTCCGGCGAGATTGTCTTGTTAAGCACCCCGGCACTGATGCCTGCCCCGAGGGTTCCTGCTCCGATCTGGAAAAGGTAAGAGTAGGAGAGGGCAAAATCAATGTCATTGCTGAATCCGTAGTTGTCTGCAGAGACCAGCAGGCCGGCGCCGCTGCGGAGACCGAAGAGGCTGAAAGGCATGTTGACGTTGAATATCATGGTGGAGGGTGCCCCGGGGAAGCCAACCCATTGCTGCCGGGTGAGCGCGGTGGCTGTTATCATCCCCGTCATCCCTGAATAACCCGGGTTGTAGGTCTGGGTGTTGAACATGTAGTTGCTAAGCACAGCGTCCTGCTGTCCCGAGACGATGCTGACCGGGATGATCAATGCGAGGATGATGGTCCTGATTTTCTTCATATTCAGGGTGCTTGGGTAAGCCCTTCACTATAACGGGTAAAATAAATAAAAAATATGCATGCCACAAAATTGAGGCCAAAATTCAATGACCATACCTGAGCAGGGCCCGTGTCCATCTTCCAGGCACCTGGTCACGGTTGGCCATGAGATAGTCTTCATAGGAGCAGGCAAGCCAGTGGGGCTCTCCTTCAGGGTCACGGATCTCTATCCACCACCGCTCTGTGATCATGCTCTTGATGAAGATTGCAGCTCCCTCCAGATCGCTGAGAGTCACGTGGTAACGGGTAAAACGGTTGCTTGTCTGATCGCCGAGGAAGGCCACCTCATACTGTTTCTGCGAGAAGCCCTCAAGGAAGAACCATATCAGCTGTGCTGCAAGGTGGGAGGTCTGATTCCTGTTGTCAAGGGTAGGATTGACCTCCATGACGGAGAATATCTTCAGGTTGTCAGAGAGGCCGGCATAGCGTGCCAGCAGGCAGATCTCCTCGCCGTAGAAGCCGTTTGCGGAGGAGAGGAAGGTTCCGGGAGCATCGGACTGGCGTACCGAGCCGATGTCAAACAGTGCGGCGGCGGCATCGCGGAAGAGAGGTTCGGTCTCATGCACGGCAGCGCGTACTTCACCGATGCGCATCAGGTCATAATGCCTTCGGTTGAACCTGTTGGCCACCTGCTGGTCCGTGAGATAGGTCTGATGGCCTATGACAGAGAGATGTGACAGGCAACTGCCACTCCGGTAGATGAGGTCATTCATCCAGTTGAGTGAGTCGGAAGGCCTTTTTTCAGCAGTGAAGTCAAGCCGTGAATCGACCGACACCATTGACCATTTCTGCTTTCCGGCAGAGAGGGCACGGTCAATTGCAGGCATCAGTGCGCTGGTGCCGCCTATTACAACCGGAACAATATTTTGCGAGAGGAGCTGTATCAGAACATCGCGCAGGCCGGCGACAGTATCTTCAAATGTGGTGCCGGGCCTGAAGTTCCCAAGGTCAGTGATCTTCAGTTTTCCCGGCAGCCGGGAGAAGGAGTAGAGGCTCTCCCTGACGGCATCAGGAGCATGAGCGGCTCCGATGTTGGATGATGAGCGGTCATCAGGAACACCTAAGATGGCAACGGCAAACCCGTCCAGATCACCGATGGGCTCATTCCCGGTGTTCACCGTCACGTTGTGCGGGAAGGCGGCAGATCCCTTCAGCGGTTCAACGCCTGGCCTGTCGAGGCAGACGGGATCAAAGTACTGGTTGAGGTCAATCATATAATATATAAGGTCACTTCTTCTTCTTGCCCCTGGTGCTCCTGGTCTTTCCGCCCTTTTCAATTATGGCGAGGCACTCTTCCTTTGTCAGCTTCTGAGGGTCGGTACCCTTCGGGATACGGTAATTGTTCCTGTCATGTACTATGTACGGACCATACCTGCCGTTAAGCACCTTAATGTCACCGAACTCGGCAATAACCTTCTGCTTGTCGCCCTCACGCTTCTCGCGGATCAGCTCTGCGGATCTCTCAGCGGTTATAACATAAGGATCATCCACTCCCTTCTTCAACGAATAGAACTTTCCGGCGTGCCTGACGTAGGGGCCGAACTTACCCACGCCCACTGTCATATCCTCATCCTCAAAGGTTCCGACGATGCGGGGCAGCGTAAAGAGTGCAAGCGCCTCTTCCAGGGTGATTGTCTCCAGCAACTGGTCACGCCTGAGGTTGGCGAAACGCGGTTTTTGCTCCTCTGATGCCTCCCCGAGCTGCACAACGGGACCAAACCGGCTCATCTTCACCGACACAGGCTGACCGCTCACAGGGTCTGTCCCAAGCTGCCGGGCACCTGTCATGCGGGCACGCGTTGTAAGCGAATCGTCCACCGTCTTGCGGAAGGGGCCGTAAAAGGTTGATATCATCTTGTCCCACTTCGTCTCACCGGAAGCGATCTCATCAAACTCCTTCTCAACACCTGCCGTGAAGTTGTAGTCAAGGATATCCGGGAAGTTGGCAATGAGAAAGTCATTGACAATCATTCCAATGTCCTTCGGGAAGAGCTTTGACTTTTCCTTGCCGGCAATCTCGGTCTTTTCACTTCGCGTGATCTTTCCCTGTGTGAGGGCCAGCTGGGCCACAATGCGTTTCTCTCCAGGTCTGTCCTCGCGGGCGACGTAGCCACGTGACTGTATGGTTGATATGATTGGTGCGTAGGTTGAAGGCCTGCCGATGCCCAGTTCCTCGAGCTTCTTCACCAGGCTGGCTTCTGTATAGCGCGGCGGGGGCGATGTGAAGCGCTGCATTGCTGTAATCGTTCCGGGAATCAGCTTCATTCCTGTGTCAACACGCGGAAGAATGGCTTTCTCATCCTCTCCGGCAGTGTTGTCGTAAGATTCGGTGTAAACCTTCAGGAAGCCGTCGAAGAGCACAACCTCTCCTGTTGCCGTGAAGTTGACCGGTGATGCGGACATACCTATTGTAATCGTGGTCTTCTCCATCCGGGCATCCGACATCTGTGAGGCTATCGCCCTGCGCCAGATGAGCTCATACAGTTTCTTTTCATTGTTGCTCCCGGCGACCTCCTTCTTGTCAAAGTAGGTGGGCCTGATAGCTTCATGAGCCTCCTGTGCACCGCGTGCGTGAGTCTTGAACTGGCGTGTGCGTGAGTAGGCTTCACCGTATTCAGAGGTGATCACCTCCCTGGCAGTGTTGAGTGCAAGTGACGACAGGTTGGTCGAGTCGGTTCTCATGTAGGTTATCTTTCCTGCCTCATAGAGCTTCTGGGCCACTGACATTGTCTGTGCAACCGAGAAACTCAGTTTACGGTAGGCCTCCTGCTGAAGGGTGGAAGTGGTGAACGGGGGCGCCGGTGAGCGGGTGCCGGGCTTCACAACAACGTTCTCAACAGTGAACTCCGATGCGTCACACTTCTCAAGAAATGCCCGCGCTTCGGCTTCGGCCGGGAATTTCTTCGGGCATTCGGCCTTCAGAACCACCTCAGTACCCTCGCTGTTGCTGCCGCTGAACGTGCCGGTGACCCTGAAGGCAGAGTCAGCCGCAAATGCTATGATCTCGCGCTCACGGTCAACGAGGAGGCGGACTGCTACTGACTGCACCCTGCCGGCTGAGAGCGACGGCTGTACCTTCTTCCACAGTACAGGTGAGAGCTCGAAACCGACGAGTCTGTCAAGTATCCTGCGCGCCTGCTGGGCATTGACAAGGTTCATGTCAACCTGGCGGGGCGACTCCACCGCGTGGGTAATGGCCTCTTTCGTTATCTCATGGAATACTATGCGGCGGGTAGTCTCCTGGTCGAGCCCTAGCACCGAGATAAGATGCCATGCAATGGCCTCTCCCTCACGGTCTTCATCAGATGCGATCCATACTGTTTTGGCCTTCCCGGCAAGCTTGCGCAACTCGGCTACCACCTTCTGCTTGTCTTCGGGGATCTCATACACCGGAGCAAATCCCTTGTCTACCTCAACACCGAGGTTGTTCTTCACAAGATCACGGATATGTCCGAAACTTGAGACAACGGTAAAATCCTTGCCGAGAAATTTTTCTATGGTTTTCGCTTTTGCGGGAGATTCAACAATAACCAGATTATCTGTCATCCGAGATTTTTTTAAAACAGGGGCAAAGTAAGCGAATAAGGGCACTAACTTCAAAATTATTGAGAAAATTTCTGTATTAATCATTAAATTAGCGGCCTTACAATCAGGGTATCATGAGGGATAAAAAATTCCGGAAAAACATTATATGGTTCTGGGTGATCATATCTCTGCCAGCAGTATTTCTGCTGACACTCTTTATTCTTATATCGACGCACAGGCTCGGACCGCTGCCCTCTTTCGAAGAGCTTGAGAACCCCGATAACAGCCTTGCAGCCGAAGTCTTTTCGGAGGATAATGTAGTACTTGGCAAGTTTTATATTCAGAACCGCACCTGGACAGAATATGAGGATATATCTCCATATGTGATTGATGCCCTGATTGCTACCGAGGATATCAGGTTTTACAGACATTCGGGGATCGATTTCAGGGGGCTGGCAAGGGTGCTTGTCAAGACAATAATTCTTGGCAAGAATACCGGTGGCGGCAGCACTATAACACAACAGCTGGCAAAGAACCTGTTTCTTCCAAGGGACCTCTCAAATGACCCTGCAATTGTACGTGCCGCCAGGCTTTCCGTTGCCAAGTTCAAGGAGTGGCAGACTGCCGTCAAGCTGGAAAAGAGCTACACGAAGGAAGAGATAATCACCATGTATCTCAATGTCTTTGACTTTATTTATAATGCCGTTGGCATCAACTCCGCATCACGGATCTATTTCAATACAACACCCGACTCGCTGAATATTGAGCAGTCGGCAATGCTGGTTGGCATGCTGAAGAACTCGGTTGCCTATAACCCTCTGAGGAACGAGGATGGCGCACTCAGGCGTCGTAACGTGGTCATCTCACAGATGGAGCGTTACGGATATATCTCACGTCAGGTGGCAGACTCCGTCAGCCAGCTGCCACTGGGGATAGACCTTCGTGAGGACAGTCACAATACAGGTCTGGCAACCTACTTCCGGGAATATATAAGGTCAACGATGTACAGCAAGGAACCGGAGAGGAAGAGCTTCTGGTCGGAAGATATGTACAATGATGCTCTCTGGCGGTGGCAGAATGATCCATTGTACGGCTGGTGCTACAAGAATACCAGGCCCGACGGCACACCTTATAATCTATACCGTGATGGCCTGCGGATCTACACCACTCTGAACTCGAAGATGCAGGCATATGCTGAAGAGGCTTTGGTGGAGCATCTGTCAAAGAACCTGCAACCTGTCTTCGACAAGAGGGCTAAGAATTATCGTAACCCTCCCTATTCGAATGACCTTAACGCCGCACAGGTAAAACAGATAATGGACAGGTCAGTCAGGCAGAGTGACCGTTACCAGAGCATGAGGCGAAACGGGATCCCGGAGGATTCAATTACGCTAGCATTCAATTCGAAGGTGCCGATGAAGCTTTTCTCGTGGACCGGTGAGATTGACACGCTGATGACACCGCTGGATTCAATAAAATATTACAAGTTCTTTGTCAGGTCGTCATTCATGGCGATGGATCCCCATACAGGGCATGTGAAAGCATATGTTGGCGGACCCGATTTCAGGCACTTCAAGTACGATGCTGTCACCCAGCAGAAGAAGCAGGTGGGATCAACCATAAAGCCATTCCTCTATACGCTGGCAATGCAGGACGGCTTATCACCATGTTATGAGGTTGAGAATGTAGAGCGGTCTTTTGAACTCCCGGGTGACTCTGTCCCATGGAGACCAAGAAGTTCCGGTCCTGAGGAGTATCACGGCAAGATGGTCACCCTGAAATGGGGGCTGGCCCAGTCAGAGAACTACATTTCAGCATGGCTTATGAAGCAGTTCTCTCCGCAGGCGGTGGTTGATCTGATGCATCGCATGGGTATAAGGAGTTTTATTGATCCGGTATACTCAATCTTTCTCGGCACCTCCGATCTGTCGGTGGAGGAGATGGTAGGGGCCTACGGCACCTTTGCAAACAATGGTGTTTACACCCGTCCGCTGTATGTGACCCGGATAGAGGACCGCAACGGTAACGTCATCTCAACCTTCACTCCGTTTATTGATGAGGTGATCAGTGAGGAGGATGCTTACCTGATGACTTCGCTGCTTAAGGGGGTGGTCACCAATGGTACGGCCGTGAGGCTGAGGCTCACCTATAAACTTCTCAATCCTATGGGAGGAAAGACAGGGACCACACAGAACCATTCCAACGGCTGGTATATGGGTGTTATGCCTGACCTGGTGGCCGGTGTATGGACAGGTTGGGAGGATCAGGCAATCCATTTTGAGGATCTCACCATGGGGCAGGGGGCCAACATGGCTCTGCCCGTGTTCGGGATTTTCATGCAGAAGCTGTTGGCTGACAAGGAATTCGCGACGCTCGGAGAGAGTGATTTCGAGGCTCCGGCAGGCTTCAATGTGGAGCTCGACTGTGACAAGATAAGGAAGAATCAGCAGGGCAACTCCTACAGGCAGCGGGA
>JAVEZX010000083.1:0-3670 GCA_034002785.1 Bacteroidales bacterium | reverse complement strand
GCCAGCAGCATATTCAGGCGCCTGGTGTCAAAACCGGTTGAGCTGCGCTGCGGTGTCCCGTAGACGGCGCTGCTGACCAGTGACTGCGTTTCTATCATGAACGGCCGTACCCCGTCAACAGTGGCCGCTATTGTAACTCCGCTGGCCGGATCGCGGTCGCGGCGGATGAAAAGCTCCGACGGGTCAGTCACTTCGCGGAGCCCCCCTGAACCCATCTCGAAGATACCTATCTCAGCCGTTGATCCGAAGCGGTTCTTCACCGGCCTCAGTATACGGAATACGTAATTGCCGTCGCCCTCGAACTGCAACACCACATCAACGATATGCTCCAGCACCTTGGGCCCCGCCAGGGTGCCGTCCTTGGTTATATGACCTATCAGTATTACCGGCACGCCTGATTCTTTCGCATAGCGAAGCATCATTGCGGCGCACTCTCTCACCTGTGACACCGATCCGGCGGAGGATTCGAGCAGCGACGAGCTGAGTGTCTGTATGGAGTCGATGATGAGCAGTTCGGGTTTGATGGCGCCGGCCTGTGTCAGGACGCTGTCGAGATCCGTTTCGTTGTAGATGAAGCATTTGTCATTTTTGCCCTGGAGACGTCCGGCCCTTAGCTTGACCTGTCCCTCGCTCTCTTCACCGGAGACGTAGAGGACAGTTCTGCCCGGAGTTGCCAGGGCTATTTGCAGGGCGAGGGTTGACTTGCCTATCCCGGGTTCGCCGCCCATGAGTATCAGGGAGCCCTTCACCATTCCCCCGCCGAGGATGCGGTCGGCTTCGCCAATACCTGTGGTGATGCGGTCATTCTCGTTTATCTCTATCCCGGAAAGCAGTTCGGGCTTCCGCCGGGTGGCATCACGGCTTATGCCGGCTGCAGGTGCGGTGGAGACAATCTCTTCGCGGTAGCTGTTCCACTCCCTGCAGGAAGGGCAGTGACCTATCCATTTGGGAGACTCGGCGCCACAGTTCTGGCACACGTAAATACTTTTGCTCTTAGCCATCGGACACAAGGATTATGCAACAGGTAAATTTACGAAAAAGATAAGGTATCAGATCTCTTTTTCGGCAACGACCGAAGAGAGGATTTTTCCGCCTTTCCTTCCGAAGAGGGCAAAAAGTGATATGGCGCCGGCGATTGCGATGAGTATCATCTGAGATTCATGCTCGAGGGTGGCGTAAGCGAGGCCCTCCTCGAGGGGGATGGCGTAGGCCATCAGCAGACCGCGCGAGATGATCCAGTGATAGGCGCCCAGGCCGCTCTGCACCGGGGCGGCCATGCCGAAGCTGCCGATGACAAGGATGAACATCGTTGCACCTACTCCCAGGTCTGCCGTGGAATCAAGGCAGAGAAGCGGGAACCAGGACATAAAGAAATAGGAAATCCAGAGCAGCAGTGTCTGGAGCAGGAACTCCCACTTGCGACGAAGCTTCAGTATTGACTTGAGACCATCGAGCAAGCCGTCGGAGAAAGAGTATATTCTGTGGAACAACGGATTGACTGACAGTTGCTTGCGAAGCAAGAAGAACATCACCACGGCCGTCACTGCCAGCAGCAGCACTATCACCGTTATAAATGTCCCTGACCCGAGTGATGAGGAGATTTTTCTCTCAGCCGGCCCGAAGACATTTTCAGAGAGGAAACTGCCTGTTGCAGTGGTGCCGGCAAAAAGGGTTGCGGCCAGTATAACCAGTACGGTAAGGATATCTACAGTCCTTTCAATCAGCATCGTTCCCACCAGTTTGTCAAAGGGGATATTCTCCTTCTTGCCCAGTGCGGCACACTTGGCAACCTCTCCCAGCCTGGGGAAGATCATGTTTGCAAAATACCCGGTGACGACGGCATGGTAGGTATTCAGCAGGCCCGGGGTTCTTCCGAGGGGCTCGATGAGCAGTATCCAGCGGCGGGCCCTGATCAAGAAGCTGAGCAGTGAAAAGATTATGGCAGGCAACAGCCACCAGTAGTTCGCCTTGCGCAGAACTACCCACAGGTCTCCGAAATTGATGCCGCGGAATGAAAACCACAGCAACAGTGCAGCGAGGCACAGAAATAATGCAGCTCTGAGTGATTGCTTCAGACCCGTTTTCAACTATCAGATGATTTTATTGGTGGCAGTATCAGGGAAAAGCATCAGGGGCCTGAAGGTTTTTGCTTCTTCGGGTGTCAGGTGGGCATATGACATGATTATGACCACATCGCCCACCGCTATCTTCCTGGCAGCAGGGCCGTTAAGGCATATCTCGCCGGAGCCTCTCTGGCCTGTTATGACATAGGTCTCAAGGCGCTCACCGTTGTTTCTGTTCAGGACATGCACTTTCTCGTGCTCTATCAGGCCTGCAGCATCCATCAGATCTTCATCAATCGTGACGCTGCCTACGTAGTTGAGGTCCGCACCGGTTACGGTGACGTTATGTATCTTTGATTTAAGTACTTCAATTGTCATTTTTGTGATTCAATATTGCATTTTCCAGGTGCAAAGATAAATATCCTTTCATTTATCGCAATGCGACTTCGAGATTGTCTATCAGTCTGACATCTCCTGCCCGGAGGGCGATACATGCAAAAAACTTCTTCTCCGGGGACATTGCGATTCTTGAAAGTACCGGGCTGAGGGTACCCTCCTCCACGATCTCAAAATACTCGAGCCTGAAGTCGGGAATCATGTTGATCCGGTCCGCCACAAAATCCTTTATCTCCCGTATATCGTATTCAGAGATCATTGCTGCGGCTGCGATGAGGGTCCTGTAGATCTCGCCGGCCCTCTCGCGGTGCTGCGCGAGAAGCCTGCGGTTACGGCTGCTCATGGCCAGACCGTCCTGTTCGCGTACGATTGGGCAGGCGATGATTTCGGTCTTTGGGTATTCACGCCTGGCCAGTTCCCGTATGATTGTCAGCTGCTGAAAATCCTTCTGCCCGAAGAAGGCGCATGAGGGCCTAATGATATCGAAGAGCCGTGATACCACCTGAGCCACACCGTTGAAGTGGCCCGGCCGGTGCAGACCCTCCATCACCCTTTCGAGGTCGCCGAAGTCGAAACGGCGTGTATCAGGCTCAGGGTAAATCTCTTCCACAGCCGGGATAAACACAAAGTCGTTTTCCCGCAGATGCCCGGAGAGCATCTGCAGATCGGTCTCAACCGTCCTGGGGTACCTGAGAAGGTCATTGGGGTCATTGAACTGGGTTGGATTGACGAATATGCTTACCGCTGCCATCCGGCAGCTTTCCACAGCTTTGTCAACCAATGAGATATGTCCTTCGTGAAGGGCTCCCATGGTGGGCACGAAGCCCGGGTTTCTGAGAGCGTTTACCCTGTAGTGCTCCCGCACTTCCTTGATTGTTGTCAGTACTTTCATTGCAGTGACTGTTACCGTACTTCGGACCGGCTACCTGTGCGGGCTGCGGTCCGTTACTGCAAAATAACACCATTTTTGTCAGTAACCTGTTGTCTTTAAGCTTGGAAATTAATTCTGTTTTTTTTATTATCTTTGTACTTTCAATTAACATCCAGTTATATCGGGAGGTTTTAATGGAGAGCAGAAGGGTATTGTTTGTTTCACAGGAGATCATGCCTTATCTCGGTGAGACAAAGCTTTCAAAGATCAGCCGTGATCTGCCGCAGGGCATACAGGAAAGGGGGAAGGAGATCCGGACATTCATGCCCCGATACGGTTC
>JAVEZX010000082.1:0-11010 GCA_034002785.1 Bacteroidales bacterium | reverse complement strand
AAAGGCCTCGTTCCAGCACCCGGCCGGTGAGTTCCGACAGTCTCATGCGGAAGCTCCGCAGGTTTTCATCTCCCTCTCCAAGTATCGTGTATTCATGATAGAACTGGTTGAACTCCCTGGCGAGGTCATAGCAGTAATTGGCGATCAGGGCAGGGCTCAGTTCCGAGGCAGCCTCAATTACAAGTGAGGGAAAGTCGTTAAGAAGCTTTATGACACTGATCTCCTTGGAGTTGGGAATCACCTTCTCATCCCTGACGGCTGCAAAGGTGACTCCTGTATCCTCAGCCTTCTTCAGGACTGACCTGATGCGGGCGTAGGTATACTGTATAAAGGGGCCGGTATTGCCGTTGAAATCGATTGACTCCTTCGGATTGAATGTCATATTCTTCCTGGGGTCGACTTTAAGTATATAATATTTCAGGGCACCGAGTCCAATCTGTCTGCAGATGTTCTTCTTCTCGGCATCGCTGTAGCCGGAGAGCTTACCCAGTTCCTGAGACATCTCTTCAGCGGTTGCAGTCATTTCGGCGATGAGGTCATCGGCGTCGACGACAGTGCCTTCGCGGGATTTCATCTTTCCCTCCGGAAGCTCCACCATCCCGTAGGAGAAATGGTGCAGTCCCTTTGCCCAGTCGTAGCCCATCCGGAGCAAGGTCAGTGCAAGTACCTGGAAATGATAATTCTGCTCATTGCCAACGACATAGATATGGCGGTCAAACCGGTAGTCGTTGTATCTTATTGTTGCCGTCCCGAGATCCTGGGTCATGTATACTGCCGTGCCGTCGGACCTCAGCAGGAGTTTCTGGTCCAGTTTGTCAGCGGTCAGGTCGATCCATACCGATCCGTCTTCCCTCCGGATGAGGTGACCTTCTGAGAGAGAGCGAAGGACAATCTTCTTTCCGATCTTGTAAGTATCAGACTCATAATAGATTCTGTCGAATTCGACACCCAGTGCCCTATATGTGACATCGAAGCCCTCGTATACCCATGAATTCATCATCTGCCAGAGCTGAACCGTATCAGGGTCACCTGCTTCCCATTTGAGCAGCAGCTGGCGGGCTTCCAGCATCAGCGGGGCGTTCTCGCGTGCCTCTTCGGGGGTTGATCCGGCAGCTACAAGCGGTTCGATCTGTTCCCTTAGCTTTTTCTCGAAGAGAACATAGTAATCGCCCACAAAATGGTCGCCCTTCATCCCTTCGGATGCCGGTGTCCGTCCGTTGCCAAACCTGAGCCATGCGAGCATCGACTTGCAGATATGTATGCCGCGGTCATTTACAATGTTGGTTCTGATAACCTTTGCCCCGGCAGCAGAGCAGATCCTCGACAGTGAGAAGCCGAGAAGGTTATTCCTGATGTGTCCGAGGTGGAGTGGCTTGTTTGTATTGGGTGAAGAGTATTCTATTACAACTGTCTCTGCATCGGCGCCAGCCTCTGCGAAGCCGAAGTTTTGTTCCGCGTGGATGGCATCGAGGCGTGCAGCCCATTCGGCCGGGGCTATCGTCAGATTCAGGAAGCCCTTGATTACATTGAATCCGCTTACGGCATCTATCTCACGGACAAGGTATTCACCCAGCTCCCGGGCAGTCTGTTCCGGTGAGAGACGGGAGATTTTTGCAAGCGGAAACACCACCAGGGTATAATCGCCTTCAAACTCCTTCCTTGTCTTCTGTATCTGGAGGAGATCATCACCGGCACCGGCTCCGTAAAGGCTTGTTACAGCCTCCTTTATTCCTTTCCTGAGCAGCTTCTCCATCCTGATTTTTATTACGGCTGCAAATATAGATAAATAGTTGTTACTTTTAGTCCGGAATAGGGTGCAGGATGTGGGATAAATTGTTCAAAAAAGTTGATAACTGTTTATTAATTTTTGACGAAAACAAAATCAGCATCGAAAAAAACAGGCTACCTTTAGCTTGTACATTGGGGCAATAGTACAAAAACAGGGAAGGAAATACATGTTATGGTAAAACTACAGGATATTCGAATTGACGCAACGTCTAAAACACCCGCTGTCAGTTTCACGGCTGGAACGGGAAATCTAACTTTTACAGGCAAATCGCTGCCGGAGAACGCTTCGGGGTTTTTCGAACCTCTTTATAAATGGGCATCGGAATATGCGAAGAATCCGGCAGAGAGCACGAACCTCAAGTTCAATGTTGACTATTTCAATACCTCCTCTGTCATCTGGATGGGAAAGATATTGAAGGTTTTGACCAAGATCAAGAAGAGTGATCATATCCTGTTTGTGCATCTCTACTTTGACATAGAGGAATATGACTCAATGGGTGAGGAGGATGTAAGGGAATCCCTCTCCCCCTTCCTGGATGTCACGGCAGACGCAACCTGCAGTGTCGGACTCAGGCTATACGGCATTGATGAAGACGGAAACACGCTGAAGGAGAACATTGTTCTCATCTGACAGGATTATCTCCGGGTTTTTTACGGGCTTTTGCCTAACTTTACGGGAAGTAACTGCTTTTATCATGAAGACGGTTAGTCTAATCCTGGTAATGTTAATATTTCCGCTTATGAACATATTCGGTCAGGAACATGACAGGCAGCCAGTGGTGTCAGGGAGTTTCTATCCTGCCGGCAGCGAAAGGTTAAGGAGTGAGCTTGCAGGGTATTTCACCGGTTTTGGTGAGCCCCGTGCCGGTGTGCATGTCAGGGCTATAATTGTGCCGCACGCAGGGTATGTCTTTTCGGGGCATACGGCAGCAGCAGGCTTCGCCGCCATCCCCTCCGGGGCAACCTATGACAATATCTTCCTCATCGGTGTGAGTCACAGGTACGCTTTCGAAGGTGCAGCAGTGTTTACCTCAGGCAACCTGGTGACACCCCTTGGGACCATGAAGGTCAACAGTGAGCTGGGCAGAAAACTGCAGTCGACCAACAGGTGGTTTATCCCGAAGGATGAAGCTCATGGTCCTGAGCACTCGCTTGAGGTACAGCTGCCGTTCATCCAATACAGGTTCAAGTCTGTTCCCCCTGTAGTACCTGTTCTTATCGGGACGAAGAACCTGAATGTACTCAAGGCAATAGCAGCGGGACTTGAGCCCTGGTTCAACGACCGTAATCTCTTCATTATCAGCAGCGACTTTTCCCACTATCCATCAGCTGAAGATGCCCGCCGGGCTGACGGGATGGTCAGTGATGCCATAGTGAAGGGAGACCCGGAAGGTTTCCTTCGCACGGTTAGTACTATTGAATCGTCAGGGATTGAAAACCTTGCCACTGCAATGTGCGGATGGCCGGCAGGGCTTGTACTTCTATACCTGGCGGATAAGGGTGATGGTCTGGTTTTCCGGAACGTGGAGTATACCAATTCAGGCGATTCGCCCAGGGGCTCATCGGATGAGGTGGTGGGATACAATGCGATTGTGCTTGAAGGCAGGGCTCAAGCAGCACGGACAGTCTCACAGTCTGAGCCATTCAGCCTCACTGAAGAAGAGCAGGAGACACTCTTCGCGACAGCCAGGGAGTCCATCTCCGCCAGGCTTGATCACAGACAACCTTCGGCTGTAGCCGGGACGAGGCTGACACCCCGTCTCAGGGAGCCTCTGGGAGCGTTTGTGACAATCACAATTGATGGGGACCTGAGAGGATGCATCGGACGGTTCACCTCCCCTGACCCGCTATGGGAAGTGGTGGGTACGATGGCTGAGGAGGCAGCTTTCAGTGATCCCAGGTTCCCGGCCCTGACAAAGAAGGAATACCCGTCGATACATATTGAGATATCCGTTCTCGGACCAATGAAGAAGGTTCAGTCAGCAGATGAGATCAGGATAGGAAAGCACGGCATATACCTTAAAAAGGGTTACCGGTCCGGCACCCTCCTTCCGCAGGTGGCAGAAGAGCGCGGCTGGACCGTGGAGCAGTTCCTGGGATACTGTGCCAGGGACAAGGCAGGTATCGGATGGGACGGCTGGAAGGACAGGGATACGGAGATCTTTGTGTACGAAGCCTACGTCTTCGGCGAATAGTCTGAACCATGACCTATCACGTCCTTCCCATAGGAGTGACCGTCACGGTAATCTATCTCTTTACCCTATATCTTTCCCTTTCGGGGTTCACCCCCCGTTTATCGCACCGCCGCTTCTGGAACTGGATTCTGCTGGTTGCCTTTCTTATATCCGGCCTTTTCGGGCTCTTCCTTGCACTCAGGATCACCTACCGGTGGGAGATCCCTTTTGCTGAATCGGTCAGGCACTGGCATGTGGAGGCCGGATCGGCGATGGTTTTTGCTGCGGTAATACACATGACATGGCATCTCAGCTATTATCTAGGCAAAAACGGCAACCGCACAGGCGTGAAAAGTCCTGCAGCGACAGGATCACATGGATTTGAAGCCCGCCTCTTCAAGCCGATTCTGCTGCTGACAGGATTTGTAAGCTCGTCAGCACAGTTCATCCTTATCCGCGAGGCGCTGATACTCGGAGGAGGTGCTGAGGCAATTGCAGGCCTTTTCCTGTGGCTGTGGCTCATGATTGCTGCAGGAGGGTCCGTCATGGGAGCCCGGTCATCAATAACATCTGCCAGGAAGATGATGTGGACGCTGATTGCATGCACTCTCCTTGCCCCTGTACTTTTACTGATGATGACATCGATCATCCTCAGTCCCGGAGAGACCCCCTCCTTCTTCCAGGCGCTGGTGATCCTGGCTGTGAGTGTTGCACCGGTGACATTCATCTCTGCCCTCGTATTCGTGCGCATATCCCTTCTGGCAAATGCCAGGGGCCTTTCCGGTCCCGGCAACAGTTTCAGCATTGAAACGGCAGGTTCAGTGGCCGCCGGGGTGGTCACGGCACTGACAGTGACAATTGCGATACCCAATTTTCAGCTTTATCTCCTGGTACTTACTGTGGCCTCGGCCATCCTGGCATGGCTGCTGGCTTACAGGACCCGCACAAGGATTGCGGCGCTTGTCATGCTTATGACTGCAGGCGTTCTGCTGTTTGCCTTTCCGCCGGATCCGGCTGTAAGAAGCCTGTTGCTTCGCGGAGTAAGGGTTACCGAAAGCAGGGATACTCCCTTTGGAAACATCTCCATCGGATATTACGGTGAGGAACGAACCGTCTATTATGACCACCGTCCTCTCTACTTCGAAGGCGATGTGACAACCGCTGAGGAGAACATCCATTACGCACTCCTGCAACGCGAACATTACGACAGGGTGCTGCTCATCTCAGGTGGGCTGAAACGACATCTCCCCGAGGTGCTGAAGTATCCTGTCGGGAGGCTGGACTACCTTGAGGTCGATCCCGGCCTGATAGCTGCAGAAGGAGCCCGTGATACCCTCTGCGGAGTCATGCAGGTACGGGTGGTGCGCCGTGACCCCCTGGCTTTCATGAGGGAAACGAATGAGACATATGATGCTGTCATTCAACTTATTCCACCGCCATCAACACTGTCGGTCAGCAGGTTCTTTACCGCGGAGTATTTCAGGCTTGTCAGTGAGCATCTCTCTTCAGGCGGAGTATTCACCTGCACCCCCATGCCATGGTTCAATTACTCACCCGGAAGTTACAGGCAGGGATTTTCCCCTTATTACAATGCCATTTCGGGCGTTTTCAGCCACGTCACCCTCATTCCCGGCACAATGCTCTATGTCATTGCCTCGGACGCTCCTGTATCCGCAGAACCGGTCCGGATGGCATCGCAGAGAAGGATTGAGAACAGTTATGTAAACGCTGACTACCTTGACGATGAAGCCATAAAGAAAAAGAAAGAACAGATCCTGTCCCAGGTTGAACGGGACGCAGGGATGAACAGTGCTGCCAGGCCGGTGTCAGCACTCTTTTCAAATATCTTTTCGCTTGAGAGGATGGGGATGAGAGGCGGGCTGATTGCCCTGCTTTCGCTGCTAATAGCAATTCCTCTTCTCTTTGCCGCACGGCAGGGACTGATGATGTTTGCCTCATCGGCAAGCCTGGCCGGATTCGGGATGATATCGATCTTTATCCTCCAGATGGCTGTTGGCAATTTCTACATCCTTTCGGCTGTCATACTGACACTGCTTCTGGCCGGGCTCGCTGCCGGGGCCTTCCTGGGCGAGCGGATGGCACTCAGGAAGATAGCTGTCTGTACCCTGCTTCTCACAGCGATATTCACCCTCACCGGCATCCTGGCGCCGTCACTGGTTACTGCATCGCGCGGTCCCGTGATGGCATGGCTCGGCATCACGCTGCCTGTGGCAGGATTCATCACCGGTGCCGTCTACAGGATACTCTCATCACGAGACAACGGAAGAACCGCCGGCAGGATCTATGCCGCCGATATGGCTGGCTCGGCACTGGGCTACCTTACCGTTGCCACCTTGCTGGTACCGCTGGCGGGCACTGCCAACGCATGTTTTATCCTCGGCGGAGTCATTTTAGCAGCCGGCACTGTTGCATCAGTAGCTATAAAACAGTAGATTTACAGGACTGTACGCTAACCCGTAAATCATTGAAAGACAAGGGCAGGAAGATATCGAGGCGATGTTTTGCCCGGCAGGGATCGCTTGCCGTGGCTGCAGGGTTCATTGCCCCCCTCCCGTCGGCAGCGATGAGACCGGCACCGGGTGAGAGACTGGCGATGTACCAGGAGCTTACTGCCAGGGGCGTTGTCTGTATGATATGCCCCAACGAATGTACCCTGAAGGACGGCGAATTAAGCGATTGCCGTAACAGGATCGCCAGGAAGTCGAAGCTCTACACGATGGCTTTCGGTAATCCCTGCGCAGCAAATATAGATCCCGTTGAAAAGAAGCCACTCTATCATTTCCTGCCGGGAACAACGGCATTTTCCATAGCTACTGCCGGATGCAACCTGGCCTGCCTCAACTGCCAGAACTGGACCATCTCGCAGACCTCGCCGGATAAGACAAGAAATTACGACATGCCACCCGGCAGCGTGGTGGAGCATGCCTCTGCCGGCGGATGCAGGTCCATTGCCTACACCTATTCAGAGCCGGTCACTTTTTATGAATATGTCCTCGAGACGGCACAACAGGCACATTCCGCAGGGATAAAGAACATAATTGTTTCCAACGGCTACATCAACCGCGAGCCGCTGAAACAACTATGCAGGCACATTGACGGTGCCAATATTGACCTTAAGGCGTTCAGTGACAGCACCTACCTGAAGCTTACCGGCGGCAAGCTCCAGCCTGTGCTTGACGGTCTTAAAACCTACCGTGACGAGGGTGTCTGGCTGGAGATCACCAACCTGGTTGTACCAGGCTGGACTGACAAGCCGGATGAGATCAGGCAGATGTGCGATTGGCTGGCAGAGAACGGTTTTACAGATACTCCGCTGCATTTCAGCCGGTTCCAGCCTCAGTACAAGCTGGAGCATCTTCCTCCCACTCCTGCCGGCATTCTCAACAAAGCGGTAGAGATAGCCAGGGGCGCCGGGATGAAGTATGTCTACCTCGGCAACCTGCCAGGCGCCGGTGTTGACGACACACTCTGCCCCTCCTGCGGTAAGAAGGTCGTTGAAAGGAGCGGCTTCAGGATTGTTTCACAGGGTCTCAGCGACGGCAGGTGCGGTTGCGGAACCGTGATACCGGGAGTCTGGCATTGATTTCGAAATTTTCACAGAGAGATAATTTACATATGAAGCTTGCTGACGCGAAGAAAAGGGCCGGGGAACTGAGGAAAACAATTGATGAACATAATCACAGGTATTACGTTCTCAATCAGCCTGTTATTTCTGACTTCGAATTCGATCTGCTGCTGAACGAGCTTCAGACAATCGAAAAGAAATTCCCTGAGCTTGTCACCCCTGATTCTCCCACAGTGAGGGTAGGCAGTGACCTGACCAGGGAGTTTGTGCAGGTCGAACACCGCTGGCCGATGCTCTCTCTCGGCAACACCTACAGCTATGAGGAGCTGAAGGAATTCGGTGAAAGGGTGAAGAAGACACTTGGATTCGAGCCGGAGTATGTCTGTGAGCTCAAGTATGACGGCCTATCCATCAGCCTTACCTACGAGAACGGTGTTCTTGTGAGGGCTGTCACCCGCGGCGACGGAACGGTGGGCGATGATGTGACAGCCAATGTCAGAACCATCCGAAGCATTCCGCTTAAGGTCAGTGCACCGGATCTGCCCTCTCTCTTTGTGGCCAGGGGAGAGATCTATCTTCCGCGTAAAGGATTTGAAGAGATGAATGCGGCCCGTCAGATGAACGGTGAGCCTCCTTTTGCCAATCCCCGCAACGCTGCCGCCGGTACTGTCAAGCTGCTTGACCCGCGCATTGTAGCCTCCCGGCCGCTCGACTGTTTCCTCTATTACCTGCTCGGGGAGAAGCTCCCGGCAGACAACCATTATGACAATATAATGGCTCTCCGCAGGTGGGGTTTCAGAACACCTGATGTAATAGAGCGTTTCACCGGCATTGAGGAGGTTCTTGGATTCATATCCGCCTGGGAGAGTGACAGCAGGAAGCTGCCATATGACACTGACGGCGTGGTGATCAAGGTCAATGCGACGGACGCCCGCCAGTTACTGGGCTCCACCGCCAAATCGCCCCGCTGGGCGATAGCCTACAAGTATGCAGCCGAGCAGGCCGTAACAGAGCTCTTGTCGGTTGATTTCCAGGTAGGCAGGACAGGAAATGTCACACCCGTCGCAAACCTGCGTCCCGTGATTCTTGCCGGTACCACTGTCAGGCGTGCATCCCTGCACAACAGTGATCAGATCGGTCTCCTGGGGCTTCATTACGGTGACAACGTGATTATAGAAAAGGGCGGTGAGATCATTCCCAAGATCGTCGCGGTTGACACCTCTCAGCGTCATCCGGAGGCCGGCGTCGTAGTCTTCCCGGAGAGGTGCCCGGAGTGCGATACGCCCCTGATCCGGACAGAGGGTGAGGCTAACCACTACTGCCCCAACTATCTCCATTGCCCGCCACAGATAACCAGGCGTATAATTCACTTTGTCTCACGCAAGGCGATGGATATCGAGGGGCTGGGTGAGGAAACCGTGGAGATGCTCTTCACGGAGGGACTTATCCGGAACGTAGCCGACCTGTATGATCTTAAACATGAACAGCTTGCAGCCCTTGAGAGAATGGGTGACAAATCGGCTGCCAACATCCTGTCAGGCCTTGAGGCCTCACTGGCTGCTCCCTGGAACAGGAAGCTATTCGCCCTTGGCATAAGGCACGTAGGAGAAACGGTTGCAAAGACTCTGGCAGTGGCATTTTCAGATATTGACAGGCTGATAGGTGCAAAGGAGGAGGAGTTGCTTGCGTTGCCGGATATCGGGCCTCGTATCGCTGCAAGCGTGAAAGAGTACTTTTCTGATGATGACAACATTGAGATCATCAACCGCCTGAAGGCATCAGGGATGACCTTCGAGGGAGTTGTCACGACTGCATCGGGAAATGGTCCGCTGGCCGGCAAAACAGTTGTTGTAAGCGGTACCTTTGAGGGATTCACGCGTGACGGTATCAAGGCTGCCATCGAGGCTGCAGGAGGCAAGACGACCGGGTCAGTAACCGGCAACACCTCGTTTGTGGTTGCAGGAAGCGACATGGGTCCGGCAAAGAGGGCAAAAGCCACCGCACTGGGCGTACCGGTACTGACAGAGGAGGAGTTTGTCAAAATGATTAAAGAATAATCATGTTGCCATTCCTCCGGAGCCAAAAAAATCTATAGGTTTGCATTCTTATGGGACTTTTTTACAATCTCAGATTAAAAGCCGGCAGGATGATGCTGCACAGGCGTCTCGGATCCCTGAGGAGGATGCGGCAGGATTTTAGCCTTGACCGTGTAAAAAAAGTGGGAATACTCTGGGATGCATCATTTGAGAATGATTTTCAGCATCTTGCGACACTCAACCGGCAGTTGGCCGAGGCAGGAAGGAGTGTTGAGGTGCTTGCCTGGATACCGGGCAAGGTTGTTCCTGACAGGCTTACCGGTCTCTCCTACATGAAGTTTCTGAGGAAAAGCGAACTTAACTGGGCATTTCTGCCGGTATCGGAGGATGCAAAAAAATTCATGGAAACGAAATATGATCTCCTGATAGACATCAATCCTTCCTCGCTGTTTCAGCTCAATGCAATTGTAGCTCTTTCGCCTTCACCCATGAAGGTTGGCCCCGACATCACCGATATGCCTCACGATGCACCTTACGATCTGATGATCAGGGCGCCGAAACCATTCAGCATAGCTTATTTCCTTGAGCAGGTGATGCATTACCTTTCACTTATCGGCAGCCCTGTTACGCGGGCATGAGTGCTCTCCGTCCGGCAAGCGGCCACGGGTGTGCAACAGCCGCGTGATGTCCTGTGCGGGTATTCCCCTTTACTACAGCATTTACATTCAGGCTCCGGCAGAATCAGGAAGACCCTGACCGTGGCAGTGTTTGAACTTCTTTCCGCTGCCGCAAGGGCACGGGTCATTCCTTCCCACCTTCTTATCGACCCTGATAGGCGCTGTCTGCTGCTGCCGCGGCTCCGGCGAGCCTCCGCCACCGCTTCGGTATCCTTCAAAATCGCTCTTCTGTGTCTTCAGCCTGCTCATGTCAGCCTGACGCCTTCGCTGTGCTTCCCTGACATTGTCCGGGGAGGCAGTGGGGATGGTACCCTTCATCAGGAGGCTGACAACATCCTGGTTGACCTTGTTGATCATCGTCTTAAAGAGCTCAAAGGACTCAAACTTATATATAAGCAGAGGATCCTTCTGTTCATAGGTGGCGTTTTGTACAGACTGCTTGAGATCATCCATCTCCCTGAGGTGCTCGCGCCATGCATCATCAATCGTAGCCAGTACGGCAGTCTTCTCGAATGAGCGGAGAAGCTCCCTCCCCTGGCTCTCGACGGCAGCCTTAAGGTTAGTTACAACGTTATAGGTTTTAACACCGTCAGTTACGGGCACCACCACGTTTTCATAGGTCGCGGACATGCGCTCATAGACATCCTTCAGCACCGGGAAAGCGGTTGAAGAGATGATCTCGCTCTTGCGGCGGTAGGCGTCAAGCACCTTGGCATAGACGGTCTCCATCACCTCCTCATTGCTGTTCT
>JAVEZX010000081.1:0-11150 GCA_034002785.1 Bacteroidales bacterium | reverse complement strand
GAGGCCATGCAATGACTGGATGCCCTCATGGCAGAGGCCACTGCAGCACCCGCAGAAGCTGACAACGGCCGGTCTTGTAAGTGTAAATACTACCATTAACGCAACCTTTCGCCCCTTTTTAACATCAATCTATTGATAAGGCCGAAAATTATTTCTTACCTTTATAACTCGACTAATAACCGGGTTTGGCTAAAGAGAAGGACATAATTGACGGTTGTTTATCCGGCAGCAGGCGCGATCAGGAGTTGCTCTACCGGAGGTACTCCCCTAAGCTCTATGCCGTTTGCCTGCAGTATGCGGGCAACACGGAGGAGGCCAGGGATGTGCTTCAGGAGGGTTTTATAAAGATTTTTGAAAACCTGTCGCGCTTCAGCCATGAAGGTTCTTTTGAAGGATGGATGAGGAGGATCATCGTCAACACGGCGCTTGAGCGGTACCGCAGCAGGTACTATCTGAGCCGGGTTGATGACATCGATGACGTGACGGAGCCCGAGTCGGAGCCCGACACGGACGATTTTGCGGGCCTCGCGGCATTTGATCTGCTGAACATGATCATGGAGCTGCCGCCGAAGTACAGGATGGTCTTTAACCTCTACGCCATAGAAGGGTATTCCCACAAGGAGATAGGTGAGATGCTTGGTATCTCGGAAGGTACCAGCAAGTCGAACCTCTCCAGGGCGAGGGAGATCCTTCAGAAGAAGGTAATGATACTTACGGGTGTCACAAGAAGAATGGTAAATGTTTGAAAGGGAGCCAAATATTGATATCGTATTCCGCAACGGCCTGAAAAACCTTGAGGTTCTGCCACCGGCTGATGTGTGGGACAATATCCCTGCGATACCGGTCAGGCATACACGGCTCAGGGTGATCTCCGGCATAGCGGCAGGAGTGGCAGCACTGGTCTCCCTGACTCTTCTTGCTACCTGGTATGTCCGAAACACAACTGCTCCGGCACTTCTCTCAGAAGTAACTGTTCCCGGTGAAGGAGTGCAGGGTGTAAGCCTTGATATCATTGAAGCGGAACCGGTAACCAGAACCCCTGAAGCAAGGGTTATCAGGCTGGTATCACAGGCAGCGCCTGTTGTTCCTGCCGTTAACGCGGTGCCGGATTTAACAGCAGAGAAGCCGGCAGCGCTCATCGCATCAGCTGATATCCCGGAGCAGAGGACGGAGCCGGGCGAACCGGTTACCCTGTTCCCGGACGAGATTACGGTAATAAACGCAGGTCGCTTTGCGGGAGCCGAAGAGGGTATTATGGCATCAATACCAGAGGTCAGGGCAGTTCAGGCAGAGAAGCGGTTCCTCGTGGGAGCGTCAATGTCACCTGCAATGGGCTTTTCACGTTCAGGCAATAACCAGAGGCTGGCCGAGCTCATCAGCAGTGAGAAATCGAGGCCCTCATATTCTACCGGCGTTACCGTGGGATACAGGATATCTGACCGCCTGACGATACAGTCCGGAATCGGGATGGCCTCTGTCGGACAGACAATTTCTGACATCAATGTTTATGCCGGCCTGTCGGACTTTTATGCTGTCAAGAGCAGCTACCTCTACAGTGTTGAAACCGCCTCGGGAACCATCCTTGCAGGTAATACGGATCTTTATCTCACGGACAGCAGGGACAGGGTAGGCACCCTTGTCCAGGGTAACCTGGCTGACCCGTCAAAATATGAGCTGACACAGGTCGGATCAGATATCCAGCAGGTGTTCCGTTACCTCGAGCTTCCTGTGATGCTCAGGTATAAGGTAATAGACCGTAAACTGGGGCTTAACCTCTCCGGAGGTATGGCATACGGATTGCTTGTAGATAATATGGCCTATACCGGCGAGGGCTCGGACCTGATCCGCGTGGGTCATACCGAAGGGATCAACATGCATAATATCAGCAGTCAGCTCGGACTGGGGATGGAATACAGCCTCTCGAGGAAGATTACATTCAATCTTGAGCCGGTTTTCAGGTACTACATGACACCGCTCAGCGATATTTCAGGCTCCCTCTACAAACCCTACTCCATCGGGTTCTGGTCGGGCTTCTCGTTTAAATTCTGAACCAACCTGTTCTGCTCCTTTATTTGCTTCCCGGTAAGCAATATTTTAGCTATTTTTGCAGTTTCAAAATGAGACTCCAATCGACATGAAAATCACCACCGGGAAAGCCGCTATAGCCATATTGTTTCTGCTCAGTGCAGGTTTTGTTTTTACCCTTCTTGTGTCAGCGAAGAATCAGCAACAAGAAATGCCTGAATATGAGGAGAGTGCGCCGTTAGCAGTCTCCTGGGCGATCCCTGAAAACGTCACCTTCGCCGGTGAGGCAATGCCGCTGCAGAATTTTGATACCCGTGAAAGCCTTGACCGTGAGCTCAATGCCACGGCTTACCGTCATGGGTCAACACTGCTTACTATCAAGCGCGCCGGACGATATTTCCCGGAGATAGAAAAGATACTGAAGGAGTACGGCGTTCCTGATGATTTCAAATACCTGGCATGTGCCGAAAGCGACCTTAGCAATGTTATCTCGCCCAAAGGCGCCACAGGATTCTGGCAGATAATGGAAGGCACCGGTAAAGAATACGGGATGATCATCAACCGGGAGATCGATGAGAGATATGACCTTGACAAATCGACCCGTTTTGCCTGCAAATACTTTCTGAAGGCATACGAGAGGTACGGCAACTGGACCATGGCGGCAGCATCGTACAATAACGGCTTCAGCGGGCTCAGCGAGCAGGTGGACATTCAGAAGGAGACAGACTACTACGATCTGCTTCTGAATGACGAGACTGCAAGATATATCTTCCGTATCGTTTCGCTCAAGCTGATTATGTCTGAACCGTTAAAATTCGGTTTCAATATAGGCTCCGGGGAGATGTACAAACCTCTTCCCTTCAAGGAGTTGAAGGTTGACACCGCTGTCACAAGCTTTGAACAGTTTGCAAGACAGTTTGACACCAACTACAAGATCCTTAAATTCCTGAATCCCTGGCTTCGCAGACCCTTCCTGACCAACAGTGAGAAGCGCGAATACATCATCAGGGTACCTGAAAAGGATGCAAGGATACAAGCCGGCATGTAGCCGTCTCATATGTCAGAACCAAGGGATGAGATAAGTGTCTACGGTGCGAGGGTTCATAATCTTCGCAACATAAGCCTTACGCTTCCGCGAAACAAACTGGTGGTTGTCACCGGGCTCAGCGGCAGCGGGAAGTCGTCTCTTGCCTTTGATACTATCTATGCCGAAGGACAGCGACGGTATATGGAGACGCTGTCAGCCTACGCCCGTCAGTTCCTCGGCGGAATGGAGAGGCCTGACGTTGACCGCATTACAGGACTGAGCCCTGTCATCTCGATAGAACAGAAGACCACCAACAAAAACCCACGCTCAACGGTAGGCACAATCACTGAGATATATGATTTTCTCCGCCTGCTCTATGCCCGGGCTGCTGACGCCTATTCATATGAGTCAGGCGAGAAGATGGTCAAATACACGGATGATCAGATACTCGAGCTCGTGTCTGAACGGTATGACCAGCATAAGGTTTACATTCTTGCACCGCTTGTCAAGGGGAGGAAGGGGCATTATAAGGAGCTCTTCGAGCAGCTGAGGCGGAAGGGATTCCTTCATGCACGCATCAACGGCGAGATCAGGGAGATCACCCCGGGGCTGAAGCTCGACAGGTACAAGGTGCACTTCATTGAGCTGGTGATAGACAAGTTCCAGGTGGGCCATGTGACTGAAAAGAGGCTTCATGATGCTGTGCTGCTCGCACTGGATCAGGGTGACGGAATCATGGCGCTGCTTGACGCTTCGGACAGCGGGTTGCGCTATTACAGCCGCCATCTCATGTGTCCCGTCACCGGCATCTCATACAATGAGCCGGCACCGCACACCTTTTCTTTCAACTCGCCGCAGGGGGCATGCCCCAAGTGCAACGGGCTGGGTGAGATCTCAGAGGTGGATATAAGCAGGATGATGCCTGACCCTTCGCTCAGCATCCGCAAGGGAGGGATAGAGCCGTTGGGCAAGTACCGCAACATCTGGATCTTTTGGATGATAGAGGCCCTTGGTGAGAAGTACAGCTTTACGGTTGACACTCCTGTGGGTGAGATCCCGGAGGAGGCGCTCAACAAGATCTTCTTCGGCTCCGACGAAGTTCTGAAACTGTCAAATACACCGCTGGGGGTTACATCCAACTACTTCATGACCTTCGAGGGTGTTGTCAACTATGTGGGAAACCAGGAGACAATGAGCGGCCGTCCTGCGAATGGAAAGAACAGGGAACAGTATATCCAGTACCATGTCTGCCCCGAGTGCAATGGGTTGAGACTGAAGAAGGAAGCCTTATGGTTCCGCATAGGCGGGAAGAATATAGGTGAGCTTGCCGCGATGGACCTCACCCAGCTCCGGGATTACCTGGCAAATGTTACCGGTGACATGTCGGAGCGGCAGAAGAAGATCGCTTCAGAGATACTGAAGGAGATACGCTCGCGACTGGGATTTCTACTTGATGTGGGTCTCGATTACCTGGCGCTCAACCGCGGCGCCCGCACCCTCTCCGGAGGTGAGAGCCAGCGCATCAGGCTGGCAACGCAGATCGGATCGAAGCTGGTCAATGTGCTTTATATCCTCGATGAGCCGAGCATCGGGTTGCACCAGCGCGACAACCGCAGGCTGATAGAGGCTCTGCGCAGCCTGCGCGATGCCGGGAACTCGGTGATAGTGGTGGAACATGACCGCGATATGATCCTAAGCGCCGATCATATAATAGATATCGGGCCTGGTGCCGGAGTGCACGGAGGGCTGATCGTCGCCGAAGGCACCCCGGAAGAGATACTGAAAGCAGATACACTGACGGCTGAGTACCTGAACGGCGCAAAAACCATCGAAGTTCCAAAGAAAAGAAGGAAGGGCAACGGCAAATTTCTCTCCATCAGGGGGGCCGCTGGCAATAACCTGAAGGGCGTTACCATGAAGGTACCGCTCGGAACATTCATCTGCATCACCGGTGTCTCTGGCAGCGGCAAGTCGTCGCTGATCAACCAGACCCTTCACCCGGCGCTTGCAAAGAAGCTGCACGGTGCGGGCAGGACGCCGCTGCCGTATGAGACCATCGAAGGACTGGAGAACATCGACAAGGTGATAGAGGTTGACCAGGCGCCCATTGGCCGCACACCCAGGTCTAATCCCGCAACATATACTGGTGTCTTCACTGAGATCCGCAACCTCTTCGCGATGACGCCTGACGCGAAGGTAAGAGGGTTCGGTCCCGGGCGCTTCTCATTCAATATCAAGGGAGGCAGGTGCGAGGGATGCGAAGGAGCAGGGGTGAAGACAATAGAGATGAACTTCCTCCCGGATGTCTACGTGATGTGCCCCGACTGCGGGGGCAAACGCTATAACCGTGAGACACTTGAGGTGAAGTTCAAAGGCAGGTCAATCAATGATGTCCTCGAGATGACAATCAATGATTCTGTGGAGTTCTTCAAGGGGATTCCTTCTATATATCACAAGATAAAGACATTGCAGGATGTAGGCCTTGGGTACGTAAGGCTGGGGCAGCCGTCAACGACGCTTTCCGGGGGTGAGTCGCAACGTGTCAAGCTGGCTACGGAGCTCTCGAGGCGCGACACCGGGCGTACGCTCTACATCCTTGACGAGCCTACAACCGGACTCCATTTTGATGACGTCAGGGTTTTACTTGAGGTGCTTGAGAGGCTGGTTGAACGGGGCAACACTGTGATGGTCATAGAGCACAATATGGATGTGATCAAGGTGGCTGATTATATTGTTGACCTTGGCAGGGAGGGTGGCCGCGGAGGTGGTGAGATCATGTTCTCGGGCACCCCGGAAGAGATAGTGAAGCTTAAGGATAATTATACCGGACAGTTCCTTGCGCCCGTGCTGGAACTTTAGAAAATATTATATTTAAAGCATAAATAACGACTTATGGACGAAGCAAAGGAGAAGGATCTGATTAAGGATGCCTTTGAACCAAGGACCTGGAACGAGATCCATACAATGGACTCCTGGAGGGTTTTCAAGATCATCGCGGAACTGGTTGAAGGATTCGAGAAATTGTCGAGGATAGGGCCGAGCGTGGCTGTCTTCGGCTCTGCCAGGACCCATTTCAACAACAAATATTACAAGATGGCAGAGGATATTGCCTACCGCCTGGTGCAGAAGGGCTACGGAGTGATCACCGGCGGTGGCCCGGGGATCATGGAGGCTGCCAACAAGGGTGCGAAGAAGGGCAACGGTAAATCTATCGGGATCAACATCGACCTGCCGTTTGAACAGAAGGCAAATCCATATATCGACCGCGACAAACTAATCACATATGATTATTTCTTCGTCCGCAAGGTAATGTTCATGAAGTATGCGCAGGGTTTCATTGTGCTTCCAGGCGGCTTCGGGACATTTGATGAGCTCTTCGAGGCTATCACCCTGATCCAGACCAAGAAGATCGGGCGCTTCCCGATAGTGCTGGTTGGAACCAAATACTGGTCAGGGCTGTTCGACTGGGTGACCGAGGTGATGCTGAACGAGGAGCATAATATCTCGCCGGAGGATCTGAATATATTCAGGATTGTTGATGATGCCGAGGAGGCCGTGGCCTATATTGACCAGTTCTACTCAAGGTACCTACTGAGCCCGAACTTCTGATTACCGGCCACGCTCCTTCACGTGGTGGTCCATCTCGCGCTCGTGGTCGCGCTTTCTCAGGGTGTCGCGCTTGTCGTACTGCTTCTTCCCTTTTGCAAGGGCTATTTCGGCCTTCGCCAAGCCGCGCTGGTTGATGAACACCTTCGTGACGATGATTGTGAGTCCCGTCTCATTGACCTTTCTTTCCCACTTGCGGAGCTCCTTTCGCGTCAGCAGAAGCTTCCTTTCGCCCAACGGGTCGTGGTTGTTGAGATTTCCCCAGTAATACTCGGAGATGTGCATCCCGGTGACAAAGAGTTCGCCGTTGCGAAAAGCGCAGAAAGAATCTGTCAGTGTGGCTTTCCCGGCACGGATCGATTTGATCTCGGTGCCGGTGAGCTTGATACCGGCAATGAGCTTCTCGAGGAACTCATAATCATGTGACGCCCTTCGGTTTTTGATGACGATATTACTGCTATCGGTTCTCATCAGGGATGTCAGGCAAATACTGAGAAATAGAGAGTCTGGGCCAGTCTGGAGAGTAAGACCTGAAGCAGGAGGAAGACTATGAGCATTGCTGCAACCGACAGGATGATCATCAGCAGTTTCTTGTTGTCAGGAGGGTTCACCATCACCTCTGTTCCGATCCAGAAGATATAGAGGCCGTAGAGGCCCAGCACGTTGATGAAAAGAAGTGACTCGAAGAGGCGACTGACGGTGAGTGACAGGAAGATAGGGGCCATTGAGTAGGCAACCAGCTTGAATGCCACCAGGAAGTCATGACCGAGACCCATGATCTTCAAAATCTCCCTCAGGGCAAATGCTGATGCATAGACTCCCAGGTAGAGGAAGAGAAAGGTATTGACTGCTGTCAGCACCGAGTACATCGGTTTCAGGGTTGTGTTGATGAAGAACATCGAACCCAGGAATGCGCTTACAGTGACGAGTATGATCAGTGGCAGGAAGAAGCTGCCCCTGACAAATTTCATCGGTCTCTCCTCGCGGTGGACCACCTCCCAGGCTTTGCCCGGATTTATTATGAAATATTTCGTCCTATGGTATAAGAACCTTAAGTCCATGACCACTTTTTGTTTAAGAACGGCAAAATTAAGCAAAATTGCAATACCGTGACCCTGTTTTGGCTATCTTTAATTTCTGATGGACAATCTGATGCATGATATCCTGGTGATCACCGGGCCTACCGCCACAGGAAAGACGAGGCTGGCGGCGATGGTGGCTGACAGGATGGGAGGTGAGGTGATCAGCGCCGACTCGAGGCAGGTTTACCGGGGCATGGATATCGGTACAGGCAAGGATCTTTCGGATTACACTGTCGACGGCCGGAGGGTGCCGGTGCATATGGTGGATATCGTTGATGCCGGGTACAGGTACAATGTCTTTGAGTATCAGCGCGATTTTCTGAAAGTTTTTGAAGATCTGTCTGCTCGTGGTGTGTTTCCGGTTGTCTGCGGTGGTTCGGGGATGTATGTTGACAGCATCGTGAGCGGTTACCGGCTGGTGCAGGTGCCTGTCAATCCGTCTCTGCGTGCGCTGCTGGCGGGACGGTCACTTGAGGAGCTGACAGAAATACTCTCGCAGTATAAGAGCCTGCACAACAAAACTGATGTTGACACTGTGAAGAGGGCGGTACGGGCTATTGAGATAGCCGACTGGTATGTGCATCACCCCGTCGATGAAACTCCTTTTCCTGTAAAGAATCCGCTGGTGACAGCAGTGTTTGTTGACCGCGAGACCCGGCGGCAGCGTATCAGCGAGAGGCTTCGCACGCGGCTTGAGGAAGGGATGATTGAGGAGGTGCAGCGGTTGCTGGCAGGAGGTATTCACCCTGATGACCTTATCTATTACGGGCTGGAGTACAAGTATATAACTCTTTACCTGATGAACAGGCTCACGCGTGATGAGATGGTGCAGAAACTGGAGGTTGAGATACACCGTTTCGCCAAGCGTCAGATGACCTGGTTCCGTGGCATGGAGCGTCGCGGCATAACTATTAACTGGATAGACGGCAGTATGAGTGACGAGGAGAAAACCGCCTGGATAATATCAAAAATTTGTATTTGAAGGCTTGAGGTACATCTAATTAAAGTATATTTGCGATAAAATACGCAACGAAAATAATCGCAACGAATAATATCGCAATAAGAAATGAAAAATCCATTTAAATTTGGAACCGTTGTTGACGATCCTTTCTTTATAGATCGCAGGAGAGAGATTGAAAAAGTAACTTCCTTTCTTTCAGGCGAGAATCATCTGGTCTTGATCTCGCCACGACGCATGGGTAAATCAAGCCTGATACAAAAGGCAGTATCATCTTTGGGGAGGCCGGTCATAGCCCTGGATATGCAACTGATGACAGGTCCGGCAGACCTTGCAGCCCAGATACTCAGAAGGATATATAGGATCTATCCACAAACAAGACTTAAACAACATCTGAAAAGATTCCGCATCATTCCGCAACTTTCATTGAATCCGACAACCGGCAGTATCGATGTATCATTCATGCCAGGAGCCTCTTCTCTCCCCATCCTGGAGGATGTACTGAATCTGGCTGAAAAGTTGAGCACAGAAGATAAGAAACTGCTCATTGTATTCGATGAGTTTCAGGAGGCACGAAGACTTGATGAAAACCTGTTGAATCAGTTAAGAGCTATTATGCAGCATCACAAAATGATCAATTATGTATTTCTGGGTTCACAGGAGAGTCTCATTCGTGAGGTTTTCCAAAAGAAGAAATCACCTTTCTATCATTTTGCGATGGTTATGTATCTCAAAAAAATTGATATTGGAGAATTCGGTGAGTACGTGGAAATGGGTTTTACCGGAATCCATGGTAAGCCTGAGAAAATTGCCGGAGAAATCCTGGAAGTGACCCGCGGTCACCCTTATTACACACAGCAGTTGGCATTCACTGCATGGGAAATGGCAGTATCAGAAGGTGGCCAGTCGAATATACAAGTTGATGATGCTGTCAGGGAGTTGATCCGGATGCATGACATGGATTATGAAAGGATTTGGATTAGTTTTAACAGTACTGACCGGAAAGTATTACTGGGTCTCTCAATATCTGAACAGCAGCCCCTTACTGCAGAATTTATGCGCATTTGGGACTTGAATGCTTCAAGTACTGTGTTTAGCAGCCTTAAAAGATTGATGACCGGGGGTTATGTTATAAAAACAGATAAGTATGAGCTTGACGATCCGTTTTTCAGCAGATGGATCAAGGAAAGACGTGAGAGGTAAATATTTAATTATTCTGACATTCAGACCTTTATCCCCATCTTCTTCATCAGCAGCGAGGCGTTGAAGCTGGAACATATGCCCGGGGTAAGCAGGTAGTCGAAGAAGAGTTCTTCATCATTAACTTTTACATCAAAATGGTAGTTCTCAATTGATTGCGGAAGCTCCTGCTCCAGTCCCGCGAGGCGCAGGTCATGCGTTGCAACCATTGCCACGGCGCCGTACCCGGTAAGCTGCTTTATCAGAGCAACAGAGCCGGTATACCTGTCGTCTGAGTTGGTGCCGCGGAGGATCTCATCGAGAAGCAGAAATACCTTTGGATCTGATTCAGCCCCGGAGATGATTGCTCTCAGTCGCCTCAGCTCAGCATAGAATGAAGAGATATTCTCTTCGAGCGAGTCCGATATGCGCATGCTGGAATGGAGTCTGACCAGTGAAACAGTGAAAGCCGAGGCGCATACCGGCGCACCTGCAAAGGCCAGCACGGCATTCACCCCGCAGGTACGGAGGAAGGTGCTCTTGCCAGACATGTTCGATCCTGTTACAATGACAGCCTTCCCGGCTCCCTCTGTTGCGAAGCCGTTGCTGATACGTCTGCCGGAAGGGATTAGCGGATGACCCATCTCCTCAGCCCTGAAAACAAAATACTCTTCCCTCACCTGCGGGTAAACCCAGCCCGGGTTGTTGAAAGCCATGTTTGCCAGTGAAGCCAGCGCTTCGAACTCCGCCATCGATGCAAACCAGCCGGATATGCGCGGGGCATGTTCGCGTTTCCACTTCTCCAGGGCGAGGCAGAAATGTATATCCGCAAAGAAGAGCAGGTTAAGAGGTGCGGAAACAAGCACATTCAGCCTGTAGTCGAGCCTGCCCACAAGCTTTGAGAGCTGCCTGATACGGTCTGATGCCGCGATCTCATCCCTGAAGGACGACTGCAGCTTCTGCAGCAGGGGAGAGGTGAATTTTCTGTTCTCGATCAGTTTGATAATGGAGGAGTAAGCCTTCAGCAGATCTGATGACCGGCTAACCTGTTCCTGCAGTTTTGAGATTTTTCTGAACCGTGTGAAATAGAAGATGAAGTTCGTCCCGAGGACAGGAGCGAGTATTCCTGCCGGCAGCCCTGCTATTACGGCAATGATACCTGCCAGAGCCAGGAGGGTGAGGCATCCTGTAATGATTTTCTCGCGACCGGTTTTCAGGAATATATCCGCACTTTCGAGCCACAGCATCAAGGGCGCAGGGTCATTGCCGGCGC
>JAVEZX010000080.1:0-11160 GCA_034002785.1 Bacteroidales bacterium | reverse complement strand
GTAATTAACATTAAAATTCAAAGAGATGTCAAGTATTATGATTGAACTGAGACAGCAAGATGTTGACAAGATCACCGAGATCTGTGATTCTTTCGGTAATGAACCGCTGGAGCTTATTAACATCCTTCACCAGGCGCAGGAGCACTTTGGTTACCTGCCGGCAGAGGTGCAGGAGGTGATAGCTTCAAGACTGAATATTTCCACTGCCCAGGTCTACGGCGTGGTAACTTTTTACTCCTTCTTCACAATGACGCCCAAGGGCAAGCACCCGATAAGCATCTGCATGGGCACGGCGTGCTATGTAAGAGGTGCGGAGAAGGTGCTTGACGAGTTCAGGAAAGAGCTCGCCCTGCAGGTTGGACAGACCACCGCTGACGGAAAGTTTTCTCTCTCAAGCCTCCGCTGCGTTGGCGCATGCGGACTGGCTCCGGTTGTGCTCGTCGGCGAAAAGACCTACGGAAGGGTCGCTCCCGATGATGTAAAAGCCATACTGAAGGAATATGAATAGAAAAAAAGAGGCCGGCGAAACGGCCTCTTTTTTTTAGGCAATAGGCAGTAGAAAATTGCGAGTTGCGAGTTGCGAATTGGAAGACCATCAGGAATTGTAGAAGACATGCCCCACCCACCCGGGTGTTCGGGGGTGGATCCTGATCCACAAGTCCAATACCCATCGGGCTCCCATTGTCAACACTATTGCCTATTGCCTACTGCCTCTAACTCTGAAAAAATACCCCTTCTGCCTCCTCTTCTCCTCTATATCCCTGGCAACATAGACCTTCTTGCCGGTGTAAGGATCAAATCCCAGGTAATACATAGCGGTGGCGAGAGTCATAGGTGTAGGTGTAAAATCCTGTACCTGTTCGGGATGCATTCCCAGATCGGACAGCTCCCTTGCCAGCTCCCCCATCTTCTTCTCCGTGGTTCCCGGGTGGGCAGATATGAAATAGGGAATCAGCTCAAACTTTAGTCCGTGACTTTTGATAATCCCGAGAAACTTCTCACGCAGCTTCCTGAATTGCCTGAAAGGGGTCTTTCTCATCAGATACAGCACCTCGTCATCAGTATGTTCAGGCGCCACCTTCAGCCTGCCGCTTGTATGGTTCAGCACCAGCTCAGTGAGGTATTTCTCTTCCGCCCTGCCAGCCTCCCGGTTGTACTCCTTCATCAGGAGATCATAACGTACCCCGCTGCTTACAAACGCCTTTTTGATATACGGCAGCATGTTCACTTTTCTGTACAGTGCATTCAGTGCCTCATGTGATGTATCGAGGTTGTCACAGACCGAAGGCCAGATGCATGAGGGCCTTCCGCACTTCATGCAACGCTCCCTGTCCCTGCCGGCCATCCTGTACATGTTCGCTGATGGTCCGCCCAGATCTGAGAGATACCCCTTGAATCCCTCAATCCTGCTTATCTTCTCCACCTCCCTCATGACGGAGGATTCTGAACGGCTGCTTACAAACTTGCCCTGGTGGGCAGCGATGGCACAGAAACTGCATCCGCCGAAACAACCCCGGTGGATGTTCACGGAAAACTTTATCATCTCCCATGCCGGGATGGCTCCCTTCTTATCATAACGGGGATGGGGTGCATAGTTGAAGGGAAGGTCATAGACCGCATCCGCTTCCTCCTCTGTGGCAGGAGGCATCGGAGGGTTGACAACCACAATCCGGTCGCCACATTTTTCGGTAAGCCTGACAGGCCTCATGCTGTTGGTCGTCTTTTCAAACAGGACAAAATTCTCCGCATAGGCCTTCTTCGAACCGAGTGCCTCATTACAGGGACGCAACTCCCTGTCCTTCACCCCGGCCAATGAAGGGAGTGGTGTTCCGGCCGGTCTTACGTAGGCTGACTGGAGCAGATTGTCTATCTCAGCAAGGCTCTCACCGGCCATTACCCTCCCGGCCAGCTGAGCCACAGCCCTCTCAGCCATCCCGTAAAGGAGCAGGTCTGCACCACTGCTGATGAGTATGGATGGTTCAAGGCGATCCTTCCAGTAGTCGTAATGCATGAACCTCCTCATCGATGCCTCAATCCCGCCTGTCAGAACGGGTCTGGCAGGAAAAAGCCGCTTAAGTATCTGTGTGTAAACGACGGTGGCATTGTCAGGCCTGAAACCTGCCGCGCCGCCTGGAGTGTATGCATCATCTGAACGAAGCCTCTTTGTGGCTGTGTAATGGTTTACCATGGAGTCCATGTTTCCGGCAGTCACGGCAAAGAAGTACCGCGGTTCTCCAAACTTCGTAAAATCACGCAGGTCATCTCGCCAGTTGGGCTGTGGAACAACAGCCACGCGCATTCCTGCCGCCTCCAGAACCCTTGCAATGACGGCCGCTCCAAACGAAGGATGATCAATATATGCATCACCCGTGAAAAGGATCACGTCCGGCCTTTCCCACCCCAGCGCCTCCATCTCCTTAACCGTTGTCGGGAGCCACCTAGTGTAGCTTTTTTCTCCTTTTTTCACGCCGCCAAGTTACATAATCTGCCTAAATTGGGTCCGGGTTTGCAGGAAAAGAGTTATCTTCATAAATATGGTTACAGGCCGGAAAATTATTCGTAATTAAGATGAGAGTAAAAGAAATACTCGTGGCCGCAATGGTTGCTGTTGCCCTTGCCTGCTTCCTTCCCGGGGAGATCATGGCGCAGCCAGCACCCCAGAGGCCTAAGCTGGGTCTGGCTCTCAGTGGCGGGGGAGCAAAAGGCCTGGCTCATATAGGGGTTATCAGGGCAATGGAGGAGGCGGGACTGAAGCCGGATTACATTACAGGTGTCAGCATGGGAAGTATTGTCGGTGGCATGTATGCAATGGGCTACACCCCTGACAGTATCGCATCCATGTTCCGGGCGTTCGACTGGGGAGCGGCGATGTCCGACAGGATACCGGAAAACAAGATTATCTTTCTTGAGAAGAGACATTTTCACAACAGCCTGATTGCCCTTCCCATAACCCGCAACTCTATTAAGATACCCTCAGGACTTATAAGTGGTCAGCTCATTGAGAGCGGCCTGAATCATTACTTCTGGCCTGCTGCAACTATTACCGATTTTTCACTGCTTCCCATTCCATTCCTATGCCTGGCAACGGATGTAACAACGAGCAAAAGGGTCATATTCCGGCATGGATATCTTCCGGACGCCATAAGGGCAAGCATAGCCATTCCCTCTGTATTCACACCGGTAAAAACTGACACTGCCTTGCTTGTTGACGGTGGCGTGGTTCGCAATTATGCTGCCACCGAGCTGCGCGAAATGGGCGCTGATATTGTCATCGGCTCATATGTAAGCTTCAGGGGCTATGAAGAAAAAGACCTTGAATCTGCCTACGGCATTCTCAAACAGATTGGATTCCTTACCAGCCTGGCTGACTACGAGGAACAGAAGCGTGAGACAGACATTATGATAGAACCTGATCTTCAGGGTGTCAGCACGCTGTCATTCAGTCATCCCGATTCAATTATTGAGAAGGGCTACCGCGAAGCGCTGAAACACAGTGATCTTTTCCGGCGGCTGGCTGATTCACTCAACTCTTTCGGACCCGGCAGGGAGGTAATACCGCTAAGGGAAGTCAAATTCTACCGCTTCAACAGTATAAGGGTCAAGGGAAACAGCATCATTCCTGACGGGCAGATCATCGGGGTGCTTGATATCAGGACGGGTGAGGATGTTGACAGAAGCCTTCTGGATGAGCGGATAGAGCTTCTCTACGGCAAAAACTGGTTCGAGAAGGTGAAATACAGAATCGTTCCGGAAGGGAACCTGCTGATACTGGAGATCGAATGCATTGAACGGCCCAGGGCAATGCTCTACGGTTCACTTCACTATGACCCTGCCCTGAGTGCCGGAGCAGTCATCAGCCTCTCTGTCAGAGACCTGGTCACATCCAGCTCTGTAATCAATATCGATTCATACCTGGGCCAGTACTACCGCCTGCGCGTCAGTGCCATACAGTTCGTTGACAGAAGTCAGAAATTCGGAGTGGAAGCATCATTCTTTGCTGACAATACACGCTTCCCTCTCATTCAGCTGAGAAATGAGACCGGCCCGATGCTGAACCAGAATTTCAATACCGCACTGGCACTGAGCAAAAGACTGAGCCTCAATCACCTCATGACCCTTTCAGCCTCATTCGAGAACCAGCACCTCATCCCTGACTTTGTCTCTTCTACCCGGATCAGGAGGTTTTCATACGATTACCTGAGACTGACCTACAGCTACCAGGCAAATACCCTTGACCGAAAGCACTTCCCTGATCAGGGAATCATCTATGGATTGTCTCTCTCCTCGTCAAAACTGTTACGGGCTTTGGTCAGAGAGGGATCACAGAGACTTGTCTACAGCCCCACAGACGATGAATCCCCCTTCTCATTTGACCGGAACTGGGCGGCACGCGCATCTTTCAACACCTATACCTCGCCCTCTGCAAAGGTTACAGTAAATCTCGGAGGCGATTTCCTGTTCACAACCGGAGCTGACTCCGTCACCGGAGGCAATGATTTCTGGCTTCTCGGAGGAACCGATGCCCTGACGGATCGCTCAATCCCCGCCGTCGGATTCCATCCCAACCAGATCATGATCAGGAATCTCGGAGGGGTCCGCTTCGGTCTTGATTTTGAGATTGCGACGGACCTGCACCTGACGGCCGAGGCCAATCTCTTCGCACTCAAGGAACCTTCCAGGGAGTATGGGTTCACTATCATGGGCGGATACGGGATAGGAGCCGGTTACATGACTGTGGCAGGTCCCGTCCGGGTAGGCATCATGCACGGACTTTACGACAGGCAACTGCTCTTCAGGAGCATCAAGGGATACGTCAGCATGGGCTTCTCCTTCTGAACCATGGACATGGCCTGATTGTTGCATTTCCTGAACAGGGGTGATGCCCTCTGAAAACAAAATGAATATCAATACAACCATACTGAAGCATAGGAGCGTTTGCAATCTTGTCGTTCGCAAAAAGGTCAGGCAGGGATTTGAAATTATGTCTGACATGCTTGACAATGTGTCTGTTGGAGAGCTCAGGGATGAATTCCAGGAACTGCAGATGACATACCGCAACATACTTCGTTACACCGTCGATGGAATTCAGGACCCGGAGAGGCAGAAGGTTTACAACAGGCTGCTTCAGAATATTCTCAGACTGAACGACAGAATCAAACAGGACATTTTGGCACGTTATTCAGGCTGGTACACCTATTCTGTCAGAGCGAAGGAGCTGAACGAGAAGGGTCAGAGGGGAGGAACAATAATCCAGAATGTAGATGAGCTCGTATTCAAATCGCGCCTCGATGATTTGCTTGCCTCAGCCGAAATAAGCCGTACTGACCCTGAAAGCAATACCGCCCGTGAGAAGGAACAGATGTCAGGTATCATCTTCAACCATCTCTGGCTTACGGACTACTATGGTGAGGCCGAGGAGAGCCTCATGAGACTGCTTATCAGTTCAGGACGATTCGGGTGGCATGACATCTCATCCTTCGTCAGCGCCGTGACTCTCAGCAGCCTGCGCGTATGGGATCCCGCCAAGACAAGACTCCTTGCAAAGCTCATCAATGACACTACACCGCACGTTGCTGAAAGAGCCGTGACCGGTCTTGTATTCACAATGCATTATCATAATGACCGGCTTGCCCTTTACCCTGATGTACTTAAAATGGTCAGCGACCTCACCGAGGGAGGAAATTTCAGGGAAAGATGCCGGATAGTTGTGCTGCAGGCTACAAGGTCACGGTACACCGAGAAGCTTACTCAAAGGATGAATGAAGAGATCCTGCCACAGGTTGTCAAACTTAAACCGCGCATTGAAGAGAAGCTGGACCTCGACAAAATTCTCGGTGACAATCCCGAAGAGGGACAGAATCCCGACTGGTCGGAGATGTTCAGAGGCTCCGAGGAGATGTTCAAAACCATGGAGGAACTGACCAACCTTCAGATGGAGGGATCCGATGTCTACATGTCCGCCTTCGCTGGTCTCAAAAAGTTCGATTTCTTCAGGGAGCTTCGCAACTGGTTCATCCCTTTTTACCCTGATCATGAGGCTGTGGATTCAATCTTCAGGGATGAGATCCTCGGGCCTTCAATAAATGAGCTGGCCGAGGCCCTTTACAAGACACCGTTCATCTGCAACTCGGACAAATATTCTCTTATCCTCAATATGAAGTTCCTTCCGGCTGATCAGAAAAGCATGATGCTCAAAGTGTTCAGGATGGAACTGGAGGGGTTGGAGCAGATGAAGTATGATAATGAACTCACCGATCCGGCTGCACTCTTCAGGACTACGGTGACACAGTATGTGCATGATCTCTACCGGTTCTTCAAGCTGTCAGACTTCAGAAACGAGTTCGACGACCTGTTTACCGGCAGGCTTGATATCTACAACTCACTGTTCTACCGGAAAACATTCGGATCAACGGAAGATGACCGCTCGATGGCTGATTACTTCTTCAGCAAGGAGTACTATGAAGATGCCCTGGCGCTCTATCTCACCCTGCTGACAACAGTTAAGGATGATGCTGAACTTTATGAAAAAGCCGGGTACTGTTACCAGAAGGAGGGCAAATATGACAAAGCCCTGGAGAAATACTCGATGGCGCTTATGATTGAAGCCAGGACCTGGACCCTTCGCAAGGCCGGTCTCTGCCTGCGTAAGCTTGGGCGGCCGGGAGAGGCGCTGGAGGCTTACCGCAAAGCGATGCAGAACGAGCCGGACGACCTGAATACAATAGTAATGGCTGCCCATTGCTGCCTTGACACCGGCAAATACGAGGAAGCCCTTAAGCTCTACTTCAGGGTGGAATATGAAAAACCAGGTAACTCGAGGGTACTGAGACCTATAGCCTGGTGCTACCTTGTCACAGGAAATTACCCCGAAGCAGAAAAGTATTTTGAAAGGTTGTCAGAAACAGGTCTTACCCCCTTTGACAGGATAAACATGGGCCATCTTGCCCTTTGCCAGGGCAATCCCCGGAAAGCTGCGGAACACTATCTGAGCGCCACAGCCGGAGGAGAGATGACTTCTGAGGCATTCATCAATGCCTTCAATGATGACATCCCTGTACTTACTGCCAACGGAGTCAACCCCGACGATATTCCTATTGTTCTCGATTATGTCCTGATGAACCCGGGAAAGGTCTCCTGAACGGACTCTGAAATTCCACCTCTTCCTCTGCAGGCTCAGACCACGGACGCTTTATCTCAATTGTCATATCCCTGCGATAGTGCAGGATGAAGATCCCCTTGTTCTCGTAACCGTTCTGACGGCTGTCACGCCTGAAATCGGGTTCAAGACACAGCAGGGCAGGATTAAAGGTGCCCGGATCCCTTAGAAACTCTTTGCCCCTGTAAGCTATGCCTCCAATGAAATACCATGCGATGTCAAATCCTCTCCATGCAAAACTCTCCGCCATCGGCTCAGTCCTGAACTTCTTCATAAACAGTGAACTGAAAGACTGGGTAGCCGGAGACAGGAAGTCAACATAACACTCTGAAGGAATAAGCAGTTCGAGATCATAATAGTACTTAAGGTCTATTGTCTCCAGACCCCTTATCTCAGGATAGCCCAGAACCTTTATGTCATATCGTTTTTTCAGGCTGTGAAGGGCCGAGAAGGCTGAGCTGACTATCGGGGTCTCGGTTGTGGCCAGTACAATGATGTTCTCACGTGCCGGATCCATCAGTTCTTCGAGAGTTGATACGTTACCGTAGACATTTCGTTTCTGAGTGACGCCCGTGTAGTGGTGAGCCACAAGCCTGCCTTCAGCAGCAGCAGTATCGCCTCCCGTGGCTTCGGTCACCCTTCGCCATAGCGCAGAGGTAGCCGGATTATACATGGAACTGTCCGAATGAAGAAATATCACCTTGCTCTCGGGATGCGACTTAACTTCCCGGGCCATTATTTCACGAAACACTGATTCTGAAGGGAATACCCTGTAAAGTGTCGGTTTGTCAAGGGTGATGTCGCGATTACGCAGTGTCACCGGCGAGACGATGGGTATATCTCTTTCCGCAGCCCAGCCGGCAATCTGTTCTATATGGTATGAAAACACCGGCCCGATTATAAGATCAGCACCGTCAAGCGAACCCGACAGAATCAGCCTGTGCAGGCCTGTCGTGTCGGCGCCGGTATCAAACACGTCGAGTTCAACGGTAAGGCCCAGCGATCTGAGGCTGTCAACGGCAATCAGGATACCCTCATAGGCTTCAAGAAATGGGAGGCTGCCGTCATATATCCAGGAAGACCTGCCCTGTTCCCGGGAATTCCTGTTCCCATCCGTGTCCGAAAGAGTTGAATCGGAAATCAATCCTGCACTGTTTTCCCTTAAGAAGAAAGGCAGCAGCACTGCCACCCTGACGGAACCATGCAACCTGTCTATCTCTGTCCGCGACCCGGGGAGAGTAAATACCTCCTTCTCCTCTTCGGCTGCAATAGTATCCTGTGCGACGGTGTCAACCGGAATCTCAATGGCCGGCAGCTCACCGTTCCTGCCTGCATTTGCAGATGAGATTTTATTCCTGGGAATCAGAAGGACATCACCCTCGTGGGGAAAGAGCAGACCTTTGTTTGCTCTCTTCAGATCCCGTACAGATATACCGTAGTCACCTGCAATGGTTCCGAGAGTCTCTCCTCTCATGACGCGGTGATAGATATAGCGTTCATCCTGATTGGCCGGTGGCCTGGCTGGCTGTGTGACCTGTCCTGCAGCCCTGGCGGCAGCCCCTGCAGTTTGCGGTTGTCCGCCAACCTGTCCACCCGGCTCTCCCCCTTGCTGTTGCCGGGCGTTCGCCTGTGCGCTCTTTGCTGCCACCTGACCCTGCGCTACGGCAGCGGCGGGAATCCGCAGGACCTGGCCCTCCTTTATTCCATTGTCAGCTATCGCGTTCTCCCGGGTAAGCAGATCTACAGTCACTGTATAGGCCCTGGCAATCGAATAAAGCGTCTGCCCCTTCTGAACCTGGTGCATGTAATAGACCTTCCCCTCCACTACTATCTTTTCTCCGGAGATAGTAACCGGAGCAGGGGTCTGAGTCTGGACCTGAGTCTGAGACTGGGGCCGGGTTTGTGTCTGCGCTGCAAGCGTGACGGGCAACAGTTGTGATGCAATAATCAGCGCAGCCGCCGCACGCCACCAGGAGAAATATCTTTTGTCCTCTTCCATTAAATGAATCATTCTTGTTACTGCTCCCCCCTGTCCAATCTCTCTTACAGTTGTTTAATAAAGGTGTTAACGTTCTTTTCCATCCTCATCAGGGGATCTTCACTCTCTGCCTTTACAAATTCCCTGCCGGTAATTCTTTCGTAAAGTTCAATATAACGGTCTGATATCTCCCTGACGATGGCTGGCGTCATTTCCGGTACCTTTTCTCCGCTTCTTCCCTGGAAGCCGTTGGCCATAAGCCACTCCCTTACAAACTCCTTGGAGAGCTGTCTCTGCTGTTCACCCCTGGCAAAACGCTCCTCGTATCCATCGGAATAAAAGTACCTGGAACTGTCAGGCGTATGTATCTCATCTATCAGGAAGATCTTACCATCGCGTTTGCCAAACTCGTATTTCGTGTCAACAAGTATCAGTCCCTGCCCGGCTGCTATCTCAGAACCCCTGAGGAAGAGCTTCATTGCATAATCCTCAAGCTGGCGGTACTCCTCCTCCGCAACCAGTCCTGACCTGATGATCTCCTCTGCAGAGATATCCTGGTCATGCATCCCCTGCTCCGCCTTGGTAGTGGGAGTGATAAGAGGCTTTTCAAAACGCTGGTGTTCCTTCATGCCTTCCGGGAGAGGTATTCCGCAGATCTCCCTGCCGCCTGACTTGTAAAGCCTCCATGAACTTCCCGTCAGATAACCCCTGACAATCATCTCCACAGGATACGGTTGGCACCTTACTCCCACTGTCACGTTCGGATCGGGCGAAGCGATATTCCAGACCGGTACAATATCGCTCACCATCCCGAGGAACATTGTAGCTATCTGGTTCAGGACCTGCCCTTTATATGGTATACCCTCAGGAAGAACGACATCAAAGGCCGATATGCGGTCAGTCACAACCATCAGGAGATATTTATCATCAATATTATAAACATCGCGCACCTTCCCACGGTAAACTCCTTTCTGGAGCGGGAAGTTGAAATCCGTTGAGGTAATAGCCTTTGCCATTGATTTTATGATTGATTATTTAATTTCTTCATTTCTGCTCTTCTCATCAGCATCGTAGGCCCGGACAATGTTCTTGACAAGACGGTGTCTTACGATGTCCCTTTCGTCAAACCGGATGATTGATATCCCTTCTATGCCAGACAGGAGTCTCATTGCCTGGATCAGACCCGACTCGCTTCTTCGCGGCAGGTCAATCTGGGTTGTGTCGCCGGTCAGTATGAATTTGCTGCTTACGCCCATGCGGGTAAGGAACATCTTCAGCTGGCTCACGGTTGCGTTCTGGGCCTCATCCAGGATTACGAAGGAGTTCTCCAGGGTCCTGCCTCTCATGAATGCCAGTGGTGCGATCTGCACAGTGCCGTCCTCTATCCACTGCTCGAGCTTCCTGAATGGTATCATGTCATGGAGAGCGTCATAGAGAGGCTGAAGGTATGGATCCAGCTTGTCTTTCATATCTCCGGGAAGAAAGCCCAGCCGCTCCCCTGCCTCCACTGCCGGACGGGTCAGGACTATCTTCTTGACTTCATGATTCTTCAGGGCCCTGACAGCCAGGGCAATAGCAGTGTAAGTCTTCCCGGTGCCTGCAGGTCCCTCTGCAATAATCAGGTCACTGTTGCCATATTCATTCACCAGCTGTAGCTGGTTAACGGTACGGGCCCGAACAGGTCTGCCATTGGTGCCAAAGACCAGCGCATCCTCAAAGTTACCGCTGGCAGCAGTTCTCATGTGCTGGTCATCAAGCAGGAGACGCTCAAGATCACCCTCGTCAAGCCGGTTGTAACGCCTGTAATAATCAATAAGTTCGGTCATCCTGTCGGCAAAAACTGCCACATCCTCAGGTTCACCGATACATTTAATCTCATTACCCCTGGCGATGAGCCTTATCTTCGGATAATAACCCTGAATCTGGTCAAGAAGCCTGTTGTTGGGACCCAGCATTACAACCGGGTCTATCTCCTCAAGCATTATCACTCTCTCTGTCATCCGCCTCTCTTCTGTCGTTTTTTCTC
>JAVEZX010000079.1:0-11292 GCA_034002785.1 Bacteroidales bacterium | reverse complement strand
TTCAGGGTAACGGCTCTCAACGCAGGGGGGGAGAGCTTCCCCTCGGAGGAACTTGCCGTGGGCATCCATCCCGATTCTGATGACATGATATTGATAGTCAATGGTTTTGACAGGATTTCCGGACCCGCGTGGTTTGACCACGGAGGTATGGCCGGTGTAGCATGGTGGGATGACCGCGGGGTAGCTGACAGGTACAATTTCATCAGTACCGGAGATCAGTATGACTTTAACCGTGCCTCCCCCTGGACTGATGATGACAACTCCGGCTGGGGCGCATCATACTCCGATGACGAGGGCAGGGTCATCCCCGGTAATACTTTTGATTTTACGGCGGTCCACGGCCGGTCAATAATTGCTGCCGGCAGCTCATTCTTCTCGGTAAGCGACGAAGTCTTTACCGGCGGAGAATTTGACCTCAGTCCGTGGAGCGCAGTTGACCTGCTCTTCGGTGAGGAGAAAACCACTCCTGCTGCATTCGACCCGGGGAAGAGCGATTTCAGCATCTACACCCCTGAATTTCTCGGGGCGGTTGCAAGGATGAAAGAGGCGTCCATTCCTCTGTTCATGTCCGGAGCCTATGTGGGCACGGATCTTACAATGTCGGCCGATACGGCGATGGCCAGCCGGGTGAAGAAAGCCCTACACTTCTTCCCCCGCACCGGACATGCAGTGCGAACAGGAAACGCTGCTGCCACGGATATTGCAGCACCGGATTTCACCGGAAGAATTGAATTCAATACCGGGAAAACGGATGAAATCTACGCTGCCGAGTCGCCAGATGCCATTGAACCGGCAGACAAACAGAGTTTTACAGCCTTAAGATACACTGAGAATAATACCTCGGCCGCGGTGATGCACCGTGGCGATGTGAGAAGCTTTGTCATGGGATTCCCCTTCGAGACCATCATACTCCAGGAGGAACGGGATGCGCTCATGAAGCAGATAATTGACTTTTTACTGAAAAAATAGATACGATATGGAGAGATCCGTAACCTGTTTCCTGCCCTTTTCTGATACCTTATCAGTGAAAGCCACGGTTGCCTCACTGAGGGAATCAGCCCTTGTCAGCAAAGTGTTTGTTGTGGTGCCTCCCGGAAATGAAGAGACTTTCAAAGTTGCCGGGGCTGAGCAGATAGTTGCGGACAGTTTTGCCTCGACCGATGCACTGAAGACGATCTCAGCAGTTGCCGGTACATCTCACATTATGACCTACAGCAAGGGCTTTCCCCTCGATATGGGCAGGCACGCGATTGAGAGGATGATGCAGGTCTGTACTGATACCGGAGCTGGAATGGTCTATTCAGACTATTTCGAGAAGAAGAACGAAGTAATGGCACCCCATCCGGTTATTGATTACCAGGAGGGCAGCCTGCGTGACGACTTCAACTTCGGATCGGTTGTACTTTATGACGGGAATGCCTTCCGTGATGCATGCAGCTGCATGGACCAGGATTACTCATATGCCGGGCTTTATGACCTCAGGCTGAAGATATCACAGAATCATCCGCTGGTCCGTATCCCGGAGCTGCTCTACACGGAGGTTGAGACTGACACCCGCAAGACGGGAGAGAAACAGTTTGATTATGTTGATCCGCGCAACCGGGCAGTACAGGTGGAGATGGAGAGAGCCTGCACCCATCACCTCAGGTGTGTCGGCGGCTGGCTCGCCCCGGGATTCAGTGATGTGAAATTCGATGAGGGAGCCTTTGAGAATGACGCATCGGTTGTAATCCCGGTTAGAAACAGGGTTAAAACAATTGGTGATGCCATCAATTCAGTACTCAGTCAAAAGACAAAGTATAAATTCAATCTGATCATCGTTGATAACTATTCTACTGACGGTACCACAGAGATTATAAGGTCGTTTGCCTCCGACAGCAGGGTGGTTCACATCATACCTGACAGGAAGGATCTTGGCATCGGGGGATGCTGGAACGAGGCAATCTTCAGCAAAGAGTGCGGCCGGTTTGCAATTCAGCTTGACAGTGATGATCTGTACATTGACGACAGCGTGATCACCCGTGTTATTGATGCCTTCCATGAGCAGCATTGCGCCATGGTTGTGGGTTCTTACAGGATGGTCAACTTTGATCTGAACGAGATCCCTCCCGGACTCATTGACCACAGGGAGTGGACGCCTGATAACGGACGTAACAATGCTCTCAGGATCAACGGTCTGGGAGCCCCGAGGGCGTTTTATACCCCGGTGCTGAGGGAGATCAGGGTGCCAAATGTAAGCTACGGTGAGGATTATGCCGTGGGACTCGCAATAAGCCGTCGTTACAGGATAGGCCGCATATATGAGCCGCTCTATCTTTGCCGCAGGTGGGATGAGAACTCCGATGCGGTTCTTGACGTGGTGAAGGCCAATGCCCACAATCTGTACAAGGACAGGATCCGGACGATAGAGCTGATGGCAAGGATCAGGATGAACAAGGGAATCGACTAAAACGGCCCGGTATGACGGACTATTCATATAAGGTACGGAAACTTTTCGATGATCAGTTCAGGGAGTGGAAGCTGGCGAGGGATAATTATCAGCAGCTTGACGGCGTAATGGTCAGGGCCGTGGCCTTTCCGGGCTACGATATCTCCGTTCAGTTCAATCCCGGCAGGATCATCTCCTCGGCTGCCAAAGTTGATACAAAATCCATTGAAGCGAGACCATGTTTCCTTTGTGGAAACAACCGGCCGCCGGAGCAGAGGGGCGTTCCGTTTGGCGACGATTATATCATACTTATTAATCCGTTTCCTATCTTCCGCCGTCATCTTACAGTGGTGAACCTCGGGCATACTCCCCAGCGCATTGAAGGCAACCTTGGAACCATGCTTGAGCTGGCGCGGGCTCTGCCGGAGTATGTTGTCTTTTACAACGGGCCGCAGTGCGGTGCTTCCGCGCCTGATCACCTCCATTTCCAGGCGGGCAACAGGGGGTTTCTGCCTGTCGAGAGAGACCTTGACAACATGGATCTCTGCATTCGGGTTGCAGAGTCCGGTGGCACGGAGCTGTGGCTGTGGAAAGGCTACGGTCGCGGTATTATGACTCTTAAGGGCAGGAGTCCCGGGGCTCTGGAGGAGATTTTCACACGGTTCAATGAACGCTTCGCCATCAGGCAGCCTGACCGTCCTGAGCCGATGCTGAATATCTTGGCATATCACACTGACGGCCTGTGGACCGTGCATGTTATACCGCGCCGGGTCCATCGTCCGGCTTGCTACTTCGCCGAAGGCGCGGAAAGGATACTTCTCAGCCCTGCATCCGTGGATCTGGGAGGTGTTTTCATTACTCCCAGGGAAGAGGATTTCCGGAAGATAACTGCTGAAGATATTCAGACCATACTGGGCGAAGTCTGCCTGGATGAGGAGGAACTGGCAAACCTTACAAAAGAGATATTATGACCGGTAAAAATGAACCCGAAATCAGTGTTGGAATTATCTCCGGCAGCGGACTGACATTTACCCTGCATGGGGAATTCCTCGTCACTGAAACCGGGAGAAAACTCACGGGCAGATACACGGCAGTGGCTGAGATTGACAGACTGTTGCTGAAGAACGATGAGGAAGTGATCAGGCCGGGAGATGAGATAATTCTCACACCGTCAGCTTTTGACAGTTGCAGCTTCACCCTTCATGCAGTGACAATCGGGGTTAATTTTCACTGGCAGCGCAACGAGGATCAGACCTTCAGGGGCAACCTGAAGCTTCTCCTGCGAGGTGGCCAGGTGACTGCAGTGAATATTCTCCCCGTTGAGGAGTACCTGGTGAGCGTTATCTCGTCGGAGATGAGCGCAACATCATCGGGTGAGCTTCTCAGGGCCCATGCGGTAATCTCCAGGAGCTGGCTGCTGGCACAGATCGACAAGACCCTCCGCCTTAGCGATGCAGGTGAAAAGTATCGCACCAGTTTCGTCTCTGATACGGAGATCACAAGATGGTATGACCGTGAGGATCACCGCGATTTTGATGTATGCGCTGATGATCACTGCCAGCGTTACCAGGGCATCACCAGGGCCTCGACGAAGGCGGTGGAGGATGCTGTCCGGGCCACTGCCGGGGAGGTGCTTATGTTTGGCGACTTCATCTGCGATGCACGTTATTCAAAGTGCTGCGGCGGCGCCACTGAGCTTTTTGCCAACACATGGGAGCCCGTTGATCATCCCTACCTGCAAAAGATAATTGACGCCGGCAGCGGGTCAGCTACCCCGGACACTGACCTTACCGATGAGAAGAACGCCGTTGAATGGATCAGCGGGATGCCTGAGGCGTTCTGCAACACCACTGACAGGACCATTCTCTCCCAGGTGCTCAACAATTATGACCAGGAGACAAACGACTTCTTCCGGTGGAAGGTGACCTACAGTCAGGATGAGCTGAGCAGCCTTGTCCGGGAAAGAACAGGCATTGATTTCGGGCGGATCACATCTCTCGAGCCTCTTACCCGTGGCACCTCAGGACGCCTGATAAGGCTGAGAATCACCGGTGACAAAAAGAGCCTGATAATCGGCAAGGAACTGGAGATCAGAAAGGCTCTCTCGAAATCGCACCTCTACAGCTCCGCCTTCGTGGTTGAGAAGATCGAGGATCAGGGCCTGTTCGTTCTGCACGGCGCAGGGTGGGGCCACGGTGTGGGTCTCTGCCAGATAGGTGCTGCAGTGATGGGAGCCAGGGGCTATACCTACAGACAGATACTGTTTCACTATTTCGTTGACGCGGAAATCAATAAACTCTATTGAGATGAAAAGAGCAGCGCTGACACTTGTCTTAACCCTGTTTGCTGTTGTATTCGCGAAGGCTGACTCATGGATCAGGATCAACCAGCTGGGCTATCTTCCCGGATCGGTAAAGGTTGCCGTCTGGATCTCGCAGGAACCGGGGGCGCAGAAGAGTTTCACTGTCTTCGATGCCCTGACGGACAAGCCTGTTTTCAAAGGGGAAGCCCTGCTTTATGACGGCGCCGTTTGGGGAATGGCTGCCTCTGCCCGGCTTGACTTCTCCGGCCTGACGGCGCCCGGGGGATACTATATTGTTTATGGATCTGCTCGGTCGGAGACATTCCGGATCGGCGCAGGAGTCTATGACGGTACGGCCGATTTCATACTGAACTACATCAGGCAGCAGCGCTGCGGTTACAATCCCTTCCTGGCAGACACATGTCACCGGTATGACGGGATGATCGTAGACCATCCGACCCTCTCGGGCACTCCCATTGACGTGCGCGGCGGGTATCATGACGCCAGTGATCATCTCCGGTACACGGCAACCACGGCAAACTCAGTATACCAGATGATGTTTGCATATTTGAAATCGCCTGAGATCTTTGGTGACACCCATGATGCGGCCGGCGCTGCCGGAAGCAACGGTATCCCTGACATCCTTGACGAGGTGAAATGGGGACTGGAGTGGCTGCTGAAGATGAATCCCGACAGCGGGGTGATGTACAACCAGGTGGCTGATGACCGTGATCACCAGGGATTTCGCCTCCCAAACCTCGACAGGGCCGAATACGGTCTGGGGTCCTACAGGCCTGTATATTTCGTGACCGGCAAGCCCCAGGGGCTGGCACAGTTCAAGAACCGCACCGAGGGGGTAGCCTCAACTGCGGGCAAATTCGCTTCGGTCTTTGCAATGGGTGCGAAGCTCTTCGCGGAGAGCGAGCCGCAGATGGCTGAGACGATGGCCGCAAAGGCAACAGATGCCTTCGAGTTTGCCCATACGGATCCCGGCGCCACACAGACTGCCTGCAACGTGTCGCCCTATTTCTATGAAGAGGATAACTATGTTGATGATATGCAGCTTGCAGCGTGGGAGCTATGGGGACTGACCGGCGAAAAGTATTACCTTGAGCAGGCTGACTACTGGGGAACACTTGAACCCCACACCCCATGGATAGAGAAGGACACTGCCAGGCACTACCAGTTCTATCCCTTCGTCAACCTGGGCCATGCAGGACTGGGACTCTCCGGAACGGATTATTCAGCGAAGTACAGTGAATTCATGAGGAAGGGACTGGAACTGATTTACTCAAGGGATCAGAATGATGTGTTTCAGGTCAAGATACCCTTTGTCTGGTGCTCGAACAACTACGTGGCTGCCGCGCTGACGCAGTGCAGGCTATACCGCGAAGCCACAGGCGACACCCGTTTTGATTATATGGAAGCGGCGATGCGCGACTGGCTCTTCGGGTGCAACCCGTGGGGCACCTCGATGATCTGCGGTCTGCCGCAGGGGGGCGATTATCCGCTGCTCCCGCACTCGGCGGTAACAGTATACCTGGGCAAGACAACCACCGGAGGGCTTGTTGACGGACCCATAAACAAGGTGATCCACGAGAGCCTCAAGGGACTGACCCTGCTCAGGCCTGATCCGTATGCAGCATTCCAGGGAGGAAGGGCGGTCTATCATGATGACATCGGTGATTACAGTACCAATGAACCCACACTTGACGGAACTGCGAGCCTGAGCTACTACCTGTCGACCCTTGAGAAGGAGGGATGGCTCTGGACCCAGGAAGTGAGAAATGATGTCCGTGACTCTCATGGCGCCGTTATCCGGAAGGGAACTGACTCGAAGAATATCTACCTGGTCTTCTCTGCGGATGAGCACGGTGAAGGATTTGATCATATCCTCAAAGTATTGGATGACAAAAAGATAAAGGCTTCGTTTTTCCTTACCGGGAATTTTCTGAGGAACCGGGCCTATGCGCCGGTTATGAAGAGGATTATTGCCGGCGGGCATTATGCAGGGCCTCATTCAGACAGGCACCTGCTATATATCCCGTGGGAGAATCGTGACACCCTCCTTGTTACAAAGGAGCAGTTCAACGAGGATCTGAAGAACAACATCATCGCTCTGCGTAAGGCCGGGCTGAAGAAAGAGGAGCCACGGTGGTTCCTGGCACCTTATGAATGGTACAACGGCGCAATCAGCCGCTGGAGTGAAGAGATGGGGATGACACTGGTGAATTTCACGCCGGGGACAGGTACAAATGCTGATTACACCATACCGGAGATGGCGGGTTACAAATCGTCGGATCAGCTCATTCAGAGGCTGGCCGACTTTGAGGAGAATAAACCGGGCGGTTTGAACGGGGCAATAATACTCATTCACCCGGGCACCGAGCCTGAGCGCACTGACAAGCTCTGGTCAAGACTTGACGAGATCATTAGTTATTATTCAGAAAAAGGATACACCTTCAGCAGATTTTAACCAGCATGACAGCACAAGCAAAAAACCGATCGCCCTGGGCATGGATACCTTCACTATACCTGGCTGAGGGGCTGCCCTATGTGGCTGTAAACATCGTCTCAGTCATCATGTACAAGCGGATGGGCATCTCGAATGCCGACATCGCGCTGTATACCAGCCTGCTTTACCTGCCCTGGGTCATCAAGCCTATCTGGAGCCCGCTGGTTGACATGCTCAAAACCAAGCGGTGGTGGATAGTGGTTACACAGCTTGTCATGGCCCTGGGCTTTGCAAGCATTGCCCTGACAATTCCGGCGTCACTCTTCTTCAAGATCACTCTTGCCTTCTTCTGGCTGCTGGCATTTGGCTCAGCCACACATGACATTGCAGCAGACGGTTTTTATATGCTGGGACTCGATACAAACAAGCAGGCAAAATATGTGGGGATCCGGAGCACCTTTTACCGGGTTGCCACTATTACCGGTCAGGGCCTTCTTGTAATACTGGCAGGATTTCTGGAGAGCTCTTCAGGACGTGAGCCTGTCTCAATCTTCATTGAAGCCTCACCCGGCTACTCAAAAACCGTGCTTGAGATGCCACGGATATCTGAGGCACCTGAGAGCAGGAGCGATCTGTACTTTTATCTTGAACATGATTCTCTGAAGATTAGCACTCAGACTGTTGACAGGGACAGTCTGAGCATTCTCCTTGATTCAGTAAGAGCCTCAAACCTTGGTTACGGGTTTGTGCAGCCTGAGGAAATAAAGGTAAAAACCAAAGGCTGGTGGGCGACGAAGGTTTCGGAGCCTCTCGGGGCATGGATCAGGGATAGCTTCGGGGAGGAGCGGGGCAGCATTGCCTCGGTTACCGGAAGCGTGGCAGTTGTCCCAGTCAGGTTGTCCGGCTCACCCGGACCCGGTGAAAAAGTGGTACTGAACACCGTCCTGAAAAAGGGAGATAAAAGCATTGCCCTCATCCAGGGAGGTCATATGGTCTTTAATGAATCGAACTGGGATAAACCTGCATATATGGTATTCCAGGCAGATTCCAAGCTGACAACTTCCACGTCAGTAAGTTATGAGGGGTTATCGGGAAATATCCCCATGTCCTGGGCAGTGACATTCTTTGTTCTCGCCGGGCTCTTCTTTGTTTTCAGTTTCTGGCACAGGTATATTCTGCCCAGGCCCGATTCGGACACACCGCGTGAAGATCTGAAACCTTCAGATGTGTTGCGCGAGTTCGGGCAGACGTTTGCCACATTCTTCAGGAAGCCGCAGGTGGGTATAGCCCTCTTCTTCATGCTGACCTACCGTTTTGCCGAAGCACAGTTGCTGAAGCTGATCAATCCCTTCCTGCTCGATCCCATTGACAAGGGAGGCCTTGGGCTGACCACCGGAGAGGTCGGTCTGGTTTATGGAACTATAGGTATAATCGGTCTTACGATAGGAGGTATAATCGGAGGGGTCGTAGCTGCTGCCGGAGGGTTGAAGAAATGGCTGTGGCCCATGACTCTGAGCATGCTACTGACTGCGGCAACGTTCCTCTATCTGAGTTTCACCCAGACGGATAACCTGCTTGTGATAAACATCTGTGTCTTCGTGGAGCAGTTTGGCTACGGATTCGGATTCACTGCCTACATGCTCTACCTTATATACTTCTCTGACGGGAAGTACAAGACAGCGCATTATGCAATCTGCACGGGTTTCATGGCCCTTGGGATGATGCTGCCGGGAATGTTTGCCGGCTGGCTGCAGGAGCAGCTCGGGTATAACCATTTCTTCCTGTGGGTGATGATATGCAGTATTGTGCCGCTGATTGCGGTTGCGCTGCTGAAGATTGACCCGCACTTCGGAAAGAAGACTGCAAACCAGCCGGGTCAATAGCCAGAAAGAATGAAGCAGGATCTGATATTTGAAACTCTACGTGAGCAGATGGCGGGTGATCTCTATACGGATCAGACTCAGCGCATCCTTTATGCCACGGATGCCTCGGCATACAGGGAGATTCCAGTTGCCGTGACAAGACCAGCTTCCGTTGATGACATAAAAAAGATCCTGGCCTTTGCGCGGAGCACGGGCGGCTCGGTAATACCACGCGGGGCAGGCACCTCACTGGCAGGGCAGGTTGTAGGACCGGGCATAGTGATGGATATTTCGCGGCATCTCAATCATATTCTGGAGTTTAATGCCGCAGAGCGATGGGTCATTGTGGAACCCGGTGTGGTGCTTGGTGAGCTAAACCGTTTTCTGGCGCCTCACAGGCTGCAGTTCGGACCTGAGACATCAACTGCCAACCGGTGCTGCATGGGAGGGATGCTTGGCAACAACTCCTGCGGGGCACACTCAATAATTCACGGCAGCGTCAGGGATCACATCCTCGAGGTTGACGCTGTTCTATCTGACGGTTCGGAGGCACATTTCAGCGCCCTGACAACCAAGGAGTTCACTGCAAAATGCAACGGTGATCCGGCCCTTCTGGAGACGAAGATATACAGGAATCTGCGCGATACGCTTGCCGATGCGCACAATGCGGAGGAGATACGCAGGGAGTATCCTCATCCCGGGCTGCGCCGCCGCAACAACGGTTATGCGCTTGACACGCTGCTCGATACTGATCCCTTTACAGGCAACGGGGAGAAGATCAACATTTGCAAGCTTCTGGCAGGCTCTGAGGGAACCCTGGCGTTCACCACATCGATGAAGCTTAACCTGGTGCCTCTCACCGAAGACCGCACCGGTCTGTTATGTGCTCACTTCAACAGCCTTCAGGATGCCGTCAGGGCAAATATCATTGCGCTCAGGCACCGTCCCGCCGCTGTGGAGCTTATTGACGATTATATCCTTAACTGCACAAAAGACAATATCGAGCAGAGCCGCAACCGCTTTTTCGTAAAGGGTGATCCCGGAGTGATACTTCTCATTGAGATCATCAGGCCGACAATTGAGGAGATCAGGGAGACAGCTGCCGCGATGGAGCAGGAGATGCGGGCTGCCGGGTACGGGTATCATTTTCCTCTCCTAACGGAATCAGATGAGATGGCGAGGGTGTGGGACCTGCGCAAGGCGGGACTGGGTGTATTGCTTAATATTCCAGGCAGAAAAAAGAGCGTGCAGGTGATAGAGGATACGGCTGTTCTGCCTGAGCTTTTTCCCGAATACATTGAAGAGGCCGCCGCCGTGCTTAAGAAGCACGGACTCAGCTGTGCATATTATGCGCATATAGCCACAGGCGAACTGCATCTCAGTCCGCTGCTTGATCTGAAGGATCCGGATGACATCAGGACTTTCAGGGGCCTGGCGGAGGATATTGCGAGGCTGGTCAAGAAGTACAGGGGATCGCTCAGCGGGGAACACGGTGACGGCAGGCTGAGGGGAGAGTTCATACCGCTTATGCTTGGCCAGCATAACTATTCGCTGCTAAGGGAACTGAAAAAGACGTGGGATCCATACGGTCTCTTCAATCCCGGTAAGATTACAGACACTCCGCCAATAACCGAAAACCTGAGATATCCGGCAGGTGAGAGAAGAAGTTTTGCCGGAAAGGTCTTTGAGTTCTCTGAGGAGGAGGGGATTCTTTATGCAGCGGAAAAATGCAGCGGCTCAGCCGACTGCCGCAAGAGTGCACTGATGGGCGGTACAATGTGCCCCACCTTTATGGCAACCGGCGATGAGGACAAGTCGACCCGCGCAAGGGCAAACATACTCCGTGAATTTCTTACCAGATCATCAAAAAAGGAGCCTTTTGATCACGAGGAGATATACAGGGTGATGGATCTCTGTCTGTCATGCAAGGCATGCAAGTCCGAGTGCCCTTCCAATGTTGATGTGGCAAGGCTCAAGGCCGAGTTCCTGCAACACTATTATGACCTGCACCATGTGCCATTCCGTGCATGGCTTATCGCCTGGCTGCCGAGACTGTACGTGCCCGGGATGCTGGTGAGACCGTTAACCAACATGATAACCGGAACTGCCCTGTTCAAGAGGATTATCGGATTCTCTGTCAGGCGTCCCATCCCGGCCCTCTCGCCGGTGACACTAAGAAAATGGGAGAGACGGCACGGCAGAAAGAAAAGCAGAGCCGGCAGTGACAATACAGTCAGCAAGAGCG
>JAVEZX010000078.1:0-11305 GCA_034002785.1 Bacteroidales bacterium | reverse complement strand
GGCGACAGCTGCCTCTCCTGATCATTCATAATAAGGGTTCTCAGTTTCGAGTTAAAGATATACTTCCCGATCTCATAGATATCTTTTGTACCCTCCTGAATGTCCCTCCGGGCAATGATCGCCTTGATCTTGCAGAGCAGTATATCAGTATCAAACGGTTTGGTGATATAATCGTCAGCACCAACGCCGTAACCGCGCAGAAGGTCCTCCTTCAGCTTCTTCGCCGTAAGAAAAATGATCGGTATCACTGAATTCATTACCCGTATTTCCGAGGCAATAGTGAAACCGTCCACATGCGGGAGCATCACATCAAGGATGCACAGATCATACACCCCTTTACGGAAGGTCTCCAGTGCCATCTTTCCGTCATCCACAAGATCCACCTCGAAATCGTTTATCTCAAGGTATGACTTGAGGACCGAGCCAAAGCTGACGTCATCCTCTACCAGGAAAATCCTTGCACTCTTCTTGCTCATGCCCTTGTTTCGCTCTTGTATGGTAAAAATACGGTAAAAATGCTTCCCCTGCCAGGTTCGCTCTCAACTGTCACGGTACCGCCGTGTGCATCGGTGATTGCCTTAACATAGTTCAGCCCGAGGCCGAATCCCTTTACATTATGAATATCACCGGTTGTCTCCCTGTAAAAACGTTCAAAAACCCGGTTCTGCACTGCCTTGCTCATCCCGATCCCTTTGTCAGCCACCTCGAGAAAGAGTCCGCTGCCGTTACTTCGTGTCGTGACTGTAATCTGAGGGGCTCCCTCGGAATATTTGTTCGCATTATCAAGCAGGTTATGAACCAGGTTGCGCAGATGCTCACTGTCACCCGTAATGACACTGTTTTCTGCCTCCAGATGCCGGTTTATCACCCCGCCCCTGTCAGTTACCTGTATCCCTATTGTATCAATAGCCTGGCTGATAACCTCGTGCAAGTCGGTCTCCGTAAAGGAAAAATCCATTTCGTGCTTATCGAGGGTGGCTATCTGGAGTATACTTTCCACCTGTCTGTTCATGCGCGAGTTCTCCTTCTTGATCATCCCGATGAAGTGACGCACTTTCTCCTCGTCGGTTATCACCCTGTTGTTGGCTATGGTGTCTGCCGCCAGCGAGATTGTGGCAATGGGCGTCTTAAACTCGTGGGTCATGTTGTTGATAAAGTCGGCCTGCATCTCCGAGGTCTTCTTCTGCCTGATTATAAACCACAGACTCAGGGCGAATGTTGCCATAATTATCAGCAGGAACAGTCCGAAACCTCCCAGCATGAGCCCCATCGTACCAAGGACGTAATTCGTTTTCCTTGGAAAGACAACAGAGAGTGTCTCTCCCTTCCAGAGCAACCCCTGTGCAAAGAGGTTTACCTTGTACGGGCTCTCCATTAGCTCCTTCTTCCTTACCTTTGAGTAGACCCCGTCAATAATGGAATCACCCCGGATAAGGGCAAACTCGAACGGAGTGTCAATGCCTGAGGCTGTGAGTTCACCCTGCAGGGTATGAAGGAGTTCCTCCTTGTTGACCGCCCGGTTTCTTTCCCAGACAAACATCTCGGACACAAGCTGGTTGCTCATCGTCTGGAACTCGGAAGCCTGTTGCTGCATCCAGCGCATATACTCATCCGATCCTACGACAATGCTGTTACCCATCCTGTTGCGGGCTTCCTCCCGTGTCACCTTCATCCTGACGGGCGGATTGTCATTTGTTGAGACAATTATCTCAACAGAATCAGTGTCAGAGGTGACGCTGCTCTGAATGCTGAAGCTTTCCGTCTCAATTCCGGGTTGCGCCGACCTCTGAATGGCCTGTGGCAGGGCTGAATAACCCCTGATGAACATTTCGTTGAGGAAGTTCATCCTGCGGTTGGTCTCCATGGAATGAGCAGTGTTCCGCAGGCTGTTGATAACAAAGAAATCGAACTGCTCATTCTGTGACTTTACAGAATTGCTTATCCAGGTCACCTGAACCCAGACAATAGCCAGGATGGATACCACCATCAAAACAATAAGTCCCTTGAACTTCCGCCTGTTCATGGGGCAAAAATATACATATAAACTATGTCGAAAACCGTTTTAACTTTTTGTTAACCAGATTTAACCTCACTTTAACCCCTGCCCGGACTTTATGGATTACTTTTGTATTGCCAACAGGCCTTAAAAGTAAAAAATGAAAAAATCGCTCATATCAGTTACAGTTGTTCTGGCCGCAATTCTTCTCGCCACGGTGACAGCTTCCGCACAGGAGACCAAAAAGGTCGAGAAAAAAATGGTAATGGTCACTGTGCAGGAGGGTGGAATTGAAAAGGATACGACGTTCATCGAAAGCGACACGATTGTGTTCGATGGTGGCGACCTTGTCATTGACACGAGAGAAGGAAAGAAGATCATCCGCAAACCAGGCGAAGGGAGCAGGATGGTATGGGTTGAGAAGCGCGATGATTTCCACCCGCCTGCTGCCGGTCCCGGGATGAGACCCGCCAGAGTCATGACCAGGATGCTCCAGGAAAAAGAGGGTGTGAACTACAACATTTCTGTCGACGGTGTTGTTGTGCATATAACAGCCCCGAAGGAAAAAGCAAAAGAGGCAGATCAGATCCTCACGGAGGTCAAAAAGATACTGATGAAAAAATAACAGCAATAGTTTCTCACGCTCCCGTCCGGGAGCGCTACACCGGAAGGTGTTTCATTTAGGTTAGTTTTGGGTTAGGTTGAGAAGAGGCGCGGCAGAGGTGCCTCTTCTCTTTTTTAGTATAATGTGATCACACGTTTGAAAAGAGCTTCCATATCCTGTCTTCAGGCAGCGGTGCCGTGACTGATATCTCTTCGTTCTTTACCGGGTGCATAAAGGTGATTTTGCGAGAATGGAGCGAGATACCCCCTCCCTCATTGGACCGCGGAGCTCCGTATTTTAGATCTCCCTTGATCGGACATTTCGCAGCTGCCAGCTGTGCCCTGATCTGGTGATGCCTGCCGGTCTGGAGATCAACCTCCAGGAGGTAATACTTCTCGGAACGCGCCAGGACAAGATAGGAGAGCTCTGCAAGCTTCGATCCCTTCACCTCCTTGTCATATACATAGGACTTGTTCTGCTTCTCGTTCTTCTTGAGCCAGTTGCTTAACACCCCCTCTTCAGCGGGCGGACGGTCGGTGACGATTGCCCAGTAGGTCTTTTTTACTTCACGGGTACGGAAGAGCTCGCTCAGGCGTGTGAGTGCCTTGGAGGTGCGGGCATAGACCACGCAACCGCTTACAGGCCTGTCAAGCCGGTGAACCACTCCCAGGAATACATCGCCGGGCTTCTTGTACTTCTCCTTTATGTACGATCTTACAATGTTGTCCAGCGATTCATCTCCTGTGCCGTCACCCTGCACCAGGTCCGATGAACGCTTGTTGACAATAATAATATGATTGTCTTCATACAGTATTTCCGGGTTCCCTTCTCTCATCACTCGCTACTTATATAATTCAGTTTTCTTCTGTTTATCACAACATATCATCACCCGGCTTCTTAATTCGCAACTCGCAACTCGCACTTCGCAACTCGCAATTCGCAAATCCCTAGTACTGCTCCTTCTCATTCGGGAAATCCCCTGACCTGACATCAGATATATAATGTTGTACTGCACCCTTGATTTCGGCATACAGGTTATGGTATCTCCTCAGAAAACGGGGAGAGAACTCCTGGTTGATACCAAGCATGTCATGCAATACAAGCACCTGTCCGTCAACCTGCTGCCCGGCGCCGATACCAATCACCGGCACCTTAACCGACTCGGCCACCTCTCCAGCCAGCGTAGCAGGTATCTTCTCCAGCACTATGGCGAAGACCCCGGCCTTCTCGATTATTTTTGCATCTTCCTTGAGTTTTCTTGCCTCGTCCTCATCGCGTGCACGAACAACATAGGTGCCGAACTTGTGAATGGACTGGGGCGTCAGGCCCAGGTGACCCATTACGGGTATTCCTGCGGACAGGATACGCTCTATGGATTCGACAATCTCCCTTCCTCCTTCCATCTTCACGGCACTGGCGCCGGTCTCCTTCATTATCCGGATGGCTGAGGCGAGAGCCTCGGTCGAGTTACCCTGGTAGGTGCCGAAGGGCATATCTACAACTACCAGCGCCCTCTTCACTCCCCTTACAACCGAGGCGGCATGGTAGATCATGTTGTCAAGAGTAATTGGCAGAGTGGTATCAAATCCTGCCATCACGTTCGATGCAGAATCCCCCACAAGTATTATATCAATGCCGGCCTCGTCAAGGATCCTGGCCATTGAATAATCATATCCCGTAAGCATCGATATCTTCTCACCTTTTAGCTTCATCTCGTAAAGCACATGGGTGGTGACCAGCTTAACCGTCTTCTGTACTGACATCTTCATACGTTTTGTTGTCACCGCAAAGCTACGAAATAAGAATGTGGAATACCATCATGGCACTTTCTTTTGACTATGCCTGCCGTTTTGTCATAATCCCAAAAATGATTACCGGCCGCCTTTCAGTCATACCATGACATAATTTCATAATAATGACCGGCAGAGCGCTATGGCACAAACATTGTCACTCAGGAGGGTATCAGAAAAGTATTTATAGCATAAATAAGAATAAAAATGGGAAAAATTATCGGTATTGACCTGGGAACCACCAACTCATGCGTTTCAGTGATGGAAGGCAATGAGCCCGTGGTCATCCCCAACAGTGAAGGCAAACGCACCACCCCTTCGGTGGTTGCATTTCTTGAGAACGGCGAACGTAAGGTAGGTGACCCCGCCAAGAGGCAGGCCATCACCAATCCTACCAAGACCGTCTCTTCAATAAAGCGTTTCATGGGCAGGCAATTTGATGAGGTGGCAAACGAGATGAAGAAACTGACCTATCAGATCATCCGCGGTGATAACAACACCCCCAGGGTGAAGATTGATGACCGCAATTACTCTCCGCAGGAGATCTCTGCCATCGTGCTTCAGAAGATGAAGAAGACCGCTGAGGACTACCTCGGCCAGGAAGTCACTGAGGCTGTCATTACCGTTCCGGCATACTTCAACGACTCACAGCGCCAGGCCACAAAAGAGGCCGGCGAGATTGCAGGACTGAAGGTCAAGCGTATAATCAACGAGCCCACGGCAGCATCACTTGCTTACGGCCTCGACAAGAAGGCACATGATCTCAAGATCGCTGTCTTTGACCTTGGCGGCGGAACATTCGATATATCCATCCTTGAACTGGGTGACGGCGTCTTCGAGGTGAAGTCGACCAACGGTGACACCCACCTTGGCGGTGACGACTTTGACAACCTGGTCATCGACTGGCTGGCCGACGAGTTCCAGAAAGAGGAAGGTATTGACCTGCGCAAGGACCCGATGGCACTACAGAGACTGAAGGAAGCTGCCGAGAAGGCCAAGATAGAGCTCTCCAGCACTACCAGCACCGAGATAAACCTCCCGTACATAATGCCGGTCAACGGTATCCCCAAGCACCTGGTGAAGACACTGACACGCGCACAGTTTGAGAAACTGACCGACAAGCTTATCCATTCGGTCATCGGACCGTGCCAGAAGGCGCTTGATGATGCCGGGCTGAAGACATCAGACATAGATGAGGTGCTGCTCGTAGGCGGATCAACACGTATCCCGGCCATCCAGCAGATAGTCGAAAAATTCTTCGGACGCGTTCCTTCAAAGGGTGTCAACCCAGACGAGGTTGTTGCCGTAGGAGCTGCCATCCAGGGCGGCGTGCTCACCGGCGAGGTGAAGGATGTCCTTCTTCTTGACGTCACCCCCCTCTCACTCGGTATCGAGACCATGGGCGGCGTGATGACTAGACTGATAGAATCAAACACCACCATCCCTACCCGCAAGACCGAGACTTTTACCACGGCCAGCGACAGCCAGCCTTCGGTTGAGATACATGTGCTGCAGGGCGAAAGACCCATGGCACAGGGGAACAAGACAATCGGGCGCTTCCACCTCGACGGCATCCCGCCGGCCCCGCGCGGCATCCCGCAGATCGAAGTGACCTTCGATATAGACGCAAACGGAATACTTCACGTTTCGGCGAAGGACAAGGGTACAGGCAGGGAACAGAGGATACGTATCGAAGCCTCATCCGGGCTGAGCGAGGATGAGATCCGCCGCATGCGCGACGAGGCCAAGGCCAACGAGGCAGCAGACAAGGCAGCCAGGGAGATGGTTGACAAGATCAATGCCGCTGACAGCATGATCTTCCAGACCGAGAAGCAGATGAAAGAGTACGGTGACAAGATCCCGGCAGACAAGAAGGGACGCATCGAGAACGCCCTCGGGCAGCTTCGCGAAGCTCACAAGAACAAGGACATAACTGGTATTGACCGTGCCCTTGCAGAGATCAACGCAGCATGGCAGGCAGCCTCCGAGGATATGTACAAGCAGGCACAGGGAGGCCCCGGCCAGCAGGCTGGTCCTGACGCAGGCCCGCAGGCAGACCCCACAGGCGGCCAGGCAGGAGGCAAAGGCGGCGACGAGCAGGTCACCGACGTCGACTTCGAGGAGGTCAAGTAAACACTATATATATTTCACCACCGAAAGCCGTGGCAGCGCAAGTTGCCGCGGCTTTCTTTTCCTGGCGCCCGCATACGATCACTACCCATAATTTGGTTATATATTTGTACCAGAGATGAGAATCATGAGAAAACAACTTTTCATATTACTTTCAATTTTGCTGTTGTCGGGAAATGCAATGACACAAAACCTGACTGACGCTGCCGGAAAGAAACAGGGACCCTGGGTTAAAAACTACCCCAACGGCAAAATCATGTATGAGGGTACTTTCAAGGATGACAAACCGGTCGGTCTCTTTAAACGATACACTGAAGAAGGGATGCTCCTCTCAGAACTCACATATACCCCCGGCAAGGACGAGGCAACAGCCGTCTTTTACTATGGTGACGGAACAAAAGCTGCCGAAGGTAAATATGTAGCCCGTAAAAAGGAAGGACTCTGGCAATTCTGGTCGGCAACACAACCACCATACCTGATCAGCGAGGAAAATTACCTCAATGATACACGGCACGGCCTGTCGGTCAAATACTACCCTGACAGCACCCTGGCGGAAAAAGTAGCCTGGGATATGGGCAACCGCAGCGGCGAATGGCTCCAGTACTACCCCGGCGGATCAATCTGCCTCAGGGCTGAATACATGGCCGGGAAACTCGAAGGCCCCTTCTCGTACTACCACCCGAACGGTAAGCTGCAGTTCGAGGGACGGTATCTGAATGACCGCCGCACCGGCGACTGGATGATATTCAACGAGGATGGCTCCCTGAAACAGATCATTGCCTATAAGGATGGAGTGCCCTCTGACCCGAAAATGGCCGATCAGGAGACACGATTCCTCGATGATCTCGAGAAGAAAAAGGGTAGGGTCGAAGTGACTGATATCACAGGAACAGTCATTAAATGAAGAGAATAAAGGTCATACCCATAGCCCTTCTGTTTCTCATCACCGGCCTCCTGCCGGTGACGGCACAACCTGTTTATCCCCCAGATGAACAGTTATGGTTCTACCGGGTATGGTTCAATGAAAAAACCAATTCAGCAAGTGAGTATTCCCCGGAAAAGCTGCTCTCCCCGGCCGCCATCAGCCGCAGGGAAAAACAGGGTATTCCGGTGTTGACCGAAAGTGATATTCCAGTCAGCAGGCAACACATAATTACCCTTTCACGGTTCGGGTTCATGCCACGTTGCACCTCAAAATGGCTCAACACGGCTCTCTTCACCACCACCGAGGCAAAGGATCCGGCCACCTGGAATGAGTATTATTTTATCGACAGCGTCCAGCTTGTCAGGCGCCCTTCGGATCCCGCCAAAAAAAGCTATAGCAAATACGGCATCACAGCCCTTGGGGCCGGCACTGACGCCTATGACCCTCGCATCCCGCTCAACGGACACCTGCTCCACCAGTCGGGGTTCACGGGCCGCAAAATAACCATTGCAGTCCTTGATGCCGGTTTCGCCGGCGCTGATGCAATCGAATCCCTCACTCCCCTGAGACAGAGGGGAGGGATCATCGCTACCCGCAACTTTGTCGACGGCACTGACCATGTATATGATTATCATACTCACGGCACCTCGGTTCTCTCCATTCTTGCCGGATCACTGCCGGGCATCATCAACGGCACTGCTCCCGGAGCCGATTACCTGCTGCTGCGTACCGAGGACGACGAGACCGAATTTTCAGTGGAGGAGGATTACTGGGTTGCCGCCGCGGAATATGCCGACAGCGCCGGCGCTGACATAATCACCTCATCGCTCGGGTACTTCACCTTTGACGATCCTTCTCTCGATTACTCATTCAGCGACATGGACGGGAATACCCCTTTCATTACAAAGGGAGCTGACATGGCTGCCTCTAAGGGCATACTTGTCGTCAACAGCGCAGGTAACGAGCGCAACAAGGAGTGGGTACGGATCATTGCACCTTCTGACGGTGACAGCGTCCTCTGTATCGGTGCGCTGAGGCAGGATCTTACGGTCTCAGACTTTTCATCGGCCGGCTATTCCGCCGACGGCCAGGTCAAGCCTGACGTGGTTGCCCCAGGGGTGGGGATCCCGATACAGTTCGAACCGGAGCTATGGCACAGCGGCAGCGGAACCTCCTTCTCATGCCCGGTGATCAGTGGCCTCTGCGCATCGCTGATGCAGGCAATCCCGGCCGCATCTCCGGCTGAGATAATCGACGTCCTTCACCGTAGCAGCGACAGGTACAACCGCCCCGATTCTCTCTACGGGTACGGGATACCGGACTTCATAAAGGCACTCAGATTGCTGGAGGAGACACATACATTCAGGCCAGAGGTAACCATGACCGCCGGGCCGAACCCCTTTACAGACCAGATTGTGCTCTGGTTTCAGGAATCGCCTGAACTCCTCTCCGTCACCATCACCGGCGCCAGTGGCGTGAAAGTGGCTGAAAGAAACTTCCCGGTCTACATAGCGCGGTCATTCATACTCGACGGACTTGGGCATCTCCCACAGGGACTCTACATATTGAAGGTGACAACAGCACAGGGAGAGAAGAGATACAAGATGATCAGGGTAAGTAAATGAATAGGGATGGCAGTATATCACCAAATGGAGAGAATAGATACAAGATGATCCGTGTACGCAGATGAACAGGGAAGGAAGCATATCACTCACCGAATTTCTGGGACTCATCCGCGACAAGATCTACGAAGCCCTGCCCGGCTCGTTCTGGGTGGTTGCGGAGATTGCCGAGATGAAGGTCCAGAGCGCTGGCCACTGCTACCTCGAGCTTACCGGCAGCGACACTCCCGGCGGACGCGTAACCGCAAGGGCCAGGGCTACCATATGGGCCTCGAAATACAGATCGCTCAGCACCTTCTTCAACGCCAGCACCGGTATACCCCTCAGAGCAGGCATTACTATACTTTTCAGAGCTACAGTGGAATACCATGAGCTCTACGGCCTGAGCCTCAACATATCTGAAATCGATCCGGCTTACACAGCCGGCGATATGGTACTGCGCCGCGAGGCAATCATAAGAAGACTCACGGCCGAGGGAGTACTTACGATGAACAGGGGCGTGCCGCTGTCACCATACCCCCGCAACATAGCTGTAGTATCGTCATCAAGGGCCGCCGGATACCAGGATTTCATAAATCAACTTTTAAACAATCCGTACGGGTACGTCTTCCGGCCTGTTCTCTTTGAGGCCGTCATGCAGGGCGAGACAACCGCCGCATCGGTCACCGAAGCGCTGGACAGGATAGCTGAAGAGCCCGGCAAATTCGATGTGGTGGCAATCATCAGGGGTGGCGGCTCCACAACCGACCTGAGCTGGTTTGACAGCTATGAGATCGCTTTCCATGTGACGCAGTTCCCGCTGCCGGTGCTTACCGGCATAGGCCACGAGAAGGATCAGTCCGTTACTGATATGGTGGCATGGAGGTCTCTCAAAACCCCCACAGCCGTTGCCGGATTCATCACGGAGAGAACACTTGATTGCGAGAACAGGATCATCGGCATGGCGGAGACACTGACATCAGCAGTGTCAGAAGCGCTGGACTCAGCCGGCGAACAGTTGTCCTCATTTCAGAACCGTGTCGCTGCCAATGCACGGCTGAGAGTAAGAGTCAACAATGAGAGGCTGGGATTTTACCAGGAAAAGCTGTATCGTTCATCCGTGAATACCCTCGCCCGATCAGAAGCGATCACCGGCCGGATCATGGATTCCGTGTACCGCGCCGCAAAAAACATGTTGCTGAAGGCTGACGGGATAACCGGAAGACTTGAAAATTCACTCCGTCACCTCGATCCTGCCGGGGTACTAAAAAGAGGATTTACACTGACATCCCGAAACGGCATTATAGTCCGTTCAGCCGGCGAACTTGAAGAGGGAGATACAATAAAGACCCATTTCGCTGAGGGAACGGCAAGCAGTAAAGTTGAAGAAATCATCAAAAAAAGATAACCATGGCAAAAAAGGAGATCGGGTTCAACGAAGCCCTGAAAGGCATCGAAGAAATACTCAAAAATATCGAAGAAGGGGAACCGGATATTGACAGACTGTCAGAAGATGTAAAGAAAGCCGCCGAACTGATTAAGATCTGCCGCCGCCGCCTTCGCGAAACAGGCGAAAAAATTGACGGCATAATGGAAGATCTGAAGTGACCCGAATAGTGGTCTGTGGCAGGCATAAACAGACATTAAACGGTAACATCATAAAATCAAGGAAGGTTGCCTCTTTCGAAACAACCTTCAACTCGAAACCCTAACCTAAATTCCAGAAAACTAACTCTTCTGTTAGAAAACTACCTTCACTAATTATAACGCTTAAGTTACATCATTGTTTCGTGAAAACGCAAAAAAAGTTAATTATTTTTCAACAATTCAGTTTTTTTCTATTCCAAATATATCCTTGAAGGCTTTTTCAAATACTTCCTTAGGCAGGGCACCCATAGCCATCTGGGGCTGACCCTCCAATGGAACAAACAGCAGCGAGGGGATACTCTTAATGCCGAAAACCGAAGCAAGCTCCTGTTCTGCCTCAGTATCAATCTTATAAACATATAATTTGCCTTCGTACTCCTTTGATAGCTCCTCGAGGATGGGTGCTACCATTTTGCAAGGACCGCACCAATCAGCATAAAAATCAATTATACAGGGTTTGTCTCCGCTGTATTTCCACTCTTTGCTTGCTTCATAATTGAATACTTTCTCAAGAAAAGTATCTTTTGTCAAATGTTCTGCCATATTTATTGTTTTAATTGTTTAACAGATTTTTACGGGTTATGTTCAGCTTTATCAATAGCCGTGCCGACC
>JAVEZX010000077.1:5913-11328 GCA_034002785.1 Bacteroidales bacterium | reverse complement strand
AGTGCGCGGGTGACGGAGGGTATTGAAGTTGATGCTGTCAAGAAGGATCTCCCTGCCGTCATCCATGAGCAGCGGACCGCTCACAATTGCATCTCCGGCTGTCACAGCCCTGTGATCCTCCCTCTCCGGCCCCCAGGCAGAGATGTCAACAGCCTCGCCGTCAGCAGAAAAGAGGCCGGTGGCACGTATGCCGTACTCTTTGTCATCAGTCACAGCAACCACCGAATCATTCACCTTCACAAAGTGGACATTATAACCCTCCTGCATGTTGAAGAAGGTGCCGTTTACGGCCGCCAATACCCCTTCACTGGCTGCTATTGCGCTGGTAACGAGGCGGGTATCAGGCACGGCAACACCAAACTCGAACTTCCCGGCAGTGGTATCGATGTCAATCACGTAAATGGCCTGAAATGAGTCGAATAACCGGGTCTGAACAGATTTCAGCATTACACCCTTCGTCACCTGCCTGGCGTTCCATTCAATTCCGGTCAGCCCGTCTGCGCCCGGAACCGTCTGCCCGTTTGCACCTGTAACCAGCAGCAAAACCATAATTGCGGATATTGGTCTTTTCACTTTCATTTTGTCTTCAGCTACTTAAAAGTTTCATAACTTTATGAAATCGGTTTCACGAAATAAACTCCCTGTAATATGAACAAGGAAAGCTCACTAAAGTTAACTGCTTTTTTCCGGACAGCAGCAATCACCGCACTCATTGTTGCCTCCCTGGCAACGGCACAGGCACAGCCATCCGGTGGTCCCTACGGGCCCATACGGCAGTTATGGACAGTGCCCCTGAACGCCGGTAGGATCTTTTATGTCGCTCCCCACGGCGACAAAAATGCTCCAGGCGAGACTGTTGCTGCTCCGGCAACTATTGAGACAGCCATATCCAGAGCCGTGACCGGCGACGTGATCATTCTTCGCGGAGGCACCTACAGAACGGGAGATCTGCTCCTGAATCAGGGCATCATAATGCAACCTTACCGGGACGAGCTACCGGTACTGAAGGGATCAGCAGTGGCATCCCAATGGAGGGATCTCGGAAACGGACTCTGGGTGACTAAATGGGACCGTCTCTTTCCCTCGGCACCGGAAAGCTGGTGGCAGAGGCTCCGGAACGGAAAGGATACACCCCTCCACAGGTTTAATGATGACATGGTTTTCATAGACGGAAAGTTCCTCCAGTCTGCAGGCTTTGAGGGCGAGTTGAATGAAAACAGCTTCTTCATCGATTACAGCACAGGGCTCGTATACATCGGTACAGACCCGAAGGACAAAATTATTGAAATAACTTCCTATAACGTTGCCATACACCGTACAACCGGCGAGTGCCATGGCAGGCCCTCCGACGGCAAAGGCCCTGCCATCCGGGGTATCACATTTACCCAGTACGCTTACAGGGCGCTGGAATTCGACGGCAAGAACCCCGAAGGCATCTCCCCGGAGTCGGAACATGGAAAGGACATCGTCGGAACCACACTCGAGCACTGCACAATTTCCTTCTGCTCGCGCGTAGCCGCTTACCTGAGAGGAGACAGACTGACAATCCGGAATTGCAGGGTGAGCGATACGAGCACTGAGGGTATATATATCCTTAGCTCATCCGATGTGCTTCTTGAGAAAAACATATTCACGCGAAACAACATTGAGCGAATCTCCGGGTACTATCCTGCAGCGGTGAAGATATTCAACCAGTGCTACCGTGTGACATGCAACGACAATCTCGTAACAGACCTGCCTTTTTCAAACGGCATCTGGTATGATGTCGGCAATGTTGATGCGGTCTTCACAAACAACTGGGTGGAAAATGTCGGACTGACCGGCAGAGCTGTCTCATATCTGCAGACATGGCCCAGTGAGAGCGGCTTTTTCTTCGAGATATCCAAAGGCGCCATTTGTGCGGGTAACGTCTTCGTCAACTGCGAACTGGGCATACATATCCTCAACAGCTGTGATGCTAAGATGTACAACAATACCCTCGTTAACAGCACTGCCTGCGTGAGCCGCAGCGAACGCAGCGCCGTGGGTGACCACTTCGGGTGGCACCCGGCAACGGGACCGGATGTAGATGAACGCGACGGTCATATCTTCGTTAATAACCTCATGGTTGCCGATGCAACACTGAACAGGCCACACCTCTTCGTATGGCAGCGAAGCATGCTGTGCGACCGCCTTCGCGATCCTCAGTTCAGCATAATTGATAACAACGTATATGTGAAGAACGGGGAACGTAAAGCGATGCCCCTTATTCTCTGGAGCCCGGCCTCCGAAGAGAACTGTATCGCGGCGCTCGGCTCACCCGCTGAGATAACTGCCAGGCACCCCGGATTCGAGACAATGAGCCTGCTTATGACAGATAACACGGTCTTTATGAGCCCTGAACTGAAGAATTTCAGGCTCCTGCCTGCATTCACCGGCAACAGCTCTGCCGCAAACTTGCCCGCAGAGATAAAATCGCTGCTGAAGATGAAGAAAAATACACTGCCGTATGTAGGCGCATACCCCCGGGTATTCTGAAAAACTCTTTCGGAATGTATTGACGTGTTGACGGATCTTGCCGCCGGTTTAACCGATTATGTCCGATCCGGGCCCTCTCGCCACTTGTCCTATCCCTGTTTCGAAATCAGGTAAATGGTGTACCCGGCATAGAAGGTAAGCAACAATGCTGCTTCCCACCTGTCAAGCCTGTGCTTCCTCCAGGAAACAAGATTGATGAACAGAACTACTGTGCCTGCTGCCAGTATGTAGAAGTCCGTATCGAAGATTGTATTGTACTTCACGGGACTGACAACTGATACGGTGCCACCGATAAGAAGAAGATTGAAGATATTCGAACCAACAATGTTGCCAACAGCAATGTCGGCATTCTTCCTGAATGCGGCTACAACAGACGTAGCCAGCTCCGGCAGGGAAGTTCCTGCGGCAATGATTGTAAGCCCGATGACCTTCTCGCTGACTCCCAATGCTTTGGCTATCTGCACCGCGTTGTCAAGAACAAGCTTTCCTCCCAGAACCAGTCCTGCAAGCCCGAGAATGATAAAAGCTATCATCTTAAAAAGAGGGCCGGTGGGCTTATGTTCGGCCTCTGGAGGCGTGTATTCCTTGATCTGCCTGTAGATGTAGTACTGAAACAATCCAAACAATCCGAGCAGTATGAATCCGTCAATCCTTCCAAGCATCATACCGCCATTGGGTGACGGGATGTGCACCATAATGTAGAAGATAACAAGCGCCGCAAACGACATAGGTATCTCCTTCCAGACGGTACTGACCTGCACCTTGAGCGGCAGTAATACTCCTGCAAGTCCAAGTATGATGAAAAGATTGAAGTTGTTGCTGCCCAGGATGTTGCCAAAAAATATATCCTGGTGGTCGGTGGCCGATGCAAAGAGGTTCACAACCAGTTCAGGTGCCGAGGTGCCGAATGCAACCACGGTCAAACCTATTGTCAGATCTGAAATTTTAAATTTCCTTGCAAGTGATGAGGCGCCGCTAACCAGCCACTCGGCTCCGGCAATAAGCAATGCCAGACCTGCCAGTAATAAAAGTATCTGAAGTGTCATGGTGCAAAAGTAGCAATAAAATTTATTTAGCCCGACCGGGTTTGCTTCCCGGGGCTGCTACACGCACGACTAAATGAAAGGGAGCGGATGGTTTCCCGCTGACATCAATCCAGCCAGTTATTCTTTCGGAGTAAAGTCAGTCCGGTTCTGATAATACCGTCCAGATCCTCCGGCGGTCTGTTGAAGAGCCCTATATAGAGCAGATCCTTTTCGGGGATTGAGAAATAAAATGCCCTGAACCCACCCTGGTCTCCGGTGTGATAAACCATCCTTACCCCAAAGTTGTTGGCCTCGCCAAGAACCTGCCCCTCACCTATAAACCAGCTGTAACCGATGAAAGGCGGTTCGCTCCCTGCCCAGTTGTCCGGCCAGCAGACTGTCATCGACTTCTCCGTGAGCTCCCTGCCGAGGAACAGGTTACCTTTTAGGGCTTTCCCGTAGAGGGTAAGCTCATTCAGTGAACTCCATACACCTCCGTTGCCGGCTGCCGGGAATGTGGGAAACTCACCGTAATCGGACTCTGCCCAGACGCCGTTCACCATCTCATAGGCGTGCGCCACACCCTCCTCAGGATGGGGACCGTCAGTGATAGTACTGGCAGTCATTCCCGCAGGGGCGAAAATACGCTCTGCGATGAACTGCTGCCACTGCTGACCGGTCACTTTCTCAATAATCAGAGCCAGGCCATTGAAGGCGGGATTGGAATATTCATATCTCTCCCCGGGTGAAAAAACAAGCTTTTCTGCCTGCATCACAGGTGCGAAATTCTCGTAATCCTTTGCTGTGATAAAGTATTCCGGATTCTTACTGACAGGCCTGTTGTCGGGCAATCCCGATGTGTGCGTGAGGAGATGGGTTATTGTAACTGCCTCAGCTATCTCCCTGCTTTTAAACTCCGGAAAATACCTGCTCACCGGGTCGGAAAGGGAGACCCTGCCTTCTTCCTCCATAATAAGTATCCCGTTGGCCACGAAGGTCTTGGAGATGGATCCGAGGTTGAAAAGGGTATTCGGGGTGATCTCCTCCCTGCTCTTCAGGTCGGCCAGACCGATACATTTCGTGTAAACAATGCTGTCACCCTTCATGACAAGAAGGGCTCCTCCGGGCTCGTCAGCCCTGAATTCGGCTGTAAGCAATGAATCAAATCCTGCAAACATATTCTTTCCCGATTGTTTAGTTGCACATGAAGCGAGCAGAAGGCAGGCTGTAAGAATTACTGCGATTCTCATTTTTCTGAACTGTAAGGTGTAAAAGTTATACTGAATGCCTGGATAACCGGTGTTGCCTCCGGCGTGAGGGTGAATCCGACCGTTATACTGCCACTGCCCCCTTCCATCACGAAGGAACCCCTGAGTCTGTTCTCGGGGATTAGCTCCCTGATATGTCTGATCTCCCCGGCTTCTCTGAAGATACGTGTCGTCCGGGTCCGCAACTCTTCAATGTCGTAGTCGGTAAAAAAATTATCTGCAAATATGGATTCCCGCCCTGTCACATCCCATCCGGGCAGTATCCGGACCAGTTCACTCATCCTGGTGCGTAGGATGTCGCTCACTGCGGGCACCCGGGGCTGCATCTCCCGCTCCTCAATAATGAGGTCAAGCACCTTCTGGTTAACAGCCCAGGTTGAACCGTATGTACGGTTGCTGAAGGCAACGACACCTATCCCGTAGTCCGGCATTATTGTCCAGTTGCTGCCAAACCCGGGAAGCCCGCCGTTGTGGTAAATCTTGCGTCTGCCCATGCAGTCCAGAGACCATCTGAGCCCGAAGCCATAGGCAACAACCACGTGGCAGTCCCCGGGGTAGGAGGTACTGCTGCTAAAATCCACTCCCGAGGCCGGCGAGTGCATTTC
>JAVEZX010000077.1:4028-5813 GCA_034002785.1 Bacteroidales bacterium | reverse complement strand
GCCTGTAATCGGGGTCATCAACATGTGGCCAGGCTTGCAGGGCGTCCCTGGCTGGCCAGGCAGATAGGTGCATGATTGCATAACTGGCGAAATCGCCAACCGTTGAGATCAATCCTCCCATCGCCCCAAACGGTCCGTCATGCAGCAGCGGCTCCTCACTCCATCCTCCGTTGCGATACCTGTATCCGTGTGACATGATCCCGGCGGGAAGATCATCATACTCCCAGACGGTGCTTCTCATGCCCAGGGGCTTGAAGATGTTTTCGGCGATATACTCCTGGTACGACTCACCGGTGACAGCCCTGATCACCCTGCCCAGCAGAGTGTATCCCAGGTTGCTGTACTCATAGCTGATTCCGGGTACATTGGACATAGAGACACCCTCTGCTAAGATTGCACTGAGTTCATCCTCAGTTGTTTCAAGCTGCCTGTCGGCCCACGGATCATCTTGCGGAAACCCTCCTGTATGCGTTAGCAGATGCCGGATTGTAAGCACCGGCGCATCGGATGTCAGGTATCTGAGGTCCTTCAGTTCCGGGAGGTATTTGTGAACAGGATCATCAAGGCACAGTTTCCCCTCATCACGCAGTTTAAGTATTGCCAGTGCCGTGAAGCTCTTTGTCATGGAAGCTGCACGGAAAGCGGTGGTGCGTGCCACCGGGGTGCTGTCGGCAAGGCTGGAGAATCCGTTACAGCCTGAATAGACCAGCGCTGTATCGATTATGATCCCGTAACTGATCCCGGGCAGGTTGTTTTCCGAGGCAAAGGCACGGTACAGTGAGTCAATGGCTTCAGTCAGCCCATCAGGTATAACCGGTACGGGTTGGACAGGAGAGGCGACTTTCTCCCGCTCCTGAAGCACCTGGTACACAGCCTGTGCATGCGTCTGCGGACAGGCAACAGACATGATAGTAAATGCAACCGCCGCAATATACAGCCACCTGGCCCGGTTCTTCAGATGTGAGCTCATCTATCCTTGAGCCTGTTGTATTTCCGGAGTATTTCAAGTGTCTTTTCCACCGGCAGCGCCTCAACAGTCATGCCGTTCCTTGCCTTCGTCGTCTCAGCGGCAAAGAGCGAGTTGATTATGGCCTCTTCGGTTGCCTCGGCAGCAGCCTGGAAAAGCAGGTCCATCTCGTCATTCCTTATCTCCCGCCACTCCTCGTACATCGATTCGGAAGAGTAGGAGATACGCAGATCCTCAGCGGTCGATACGGCAATTATATAATCCCCGCTGCCGTTGGATCCCGATGCGCCTGTCCGCATCATACCGGCAAAAGCCCTGGAACCCAGCCTCTTCAGGTTCCTTGATGTCAGCGGCGCATCAGTCATTACTACAATCATGCATGATCCGTCTTCCCTGTACTCATCCAGAGTGTTTCTGAAGCTGTAGCGCCCGAGCTCCTGCCCGACAGGCACGCCATTGACCTGCAGTATCCCGCCGTAGTTCGTCTGAACGAGCACACCTACTGTATAACCTCCTCTTGTGGCTGGCAGCACACGCGATGATGTGCCGATCCCTCCCTTGAACCCGAAACAGACTGTGCCGGTGCCTGCACCGACATTGCCCTCGGCAACGGGACCGCCGGCCGCGCTCCTGATAGCCTCCAGGACATGCTCCGTGGTTATATGTCTTCCCCTGATATCATTGATCCTGGCATCATTGGTCTCACCAACCACCGCGTTGACGCTCGTCACCCCCTCGTTACCGGGCTGAGAGAGGGTATGCTCTATTACCGCAGCCACGGCTGTTGAGACACTCAGCGTATTGGTCAGCACAACCGG
>JAVEZX010000077.1:0-3928 GCA_034002785.1 Bacteroidales bacterium | reverse complement strand
ATCTTCTGTTCGGGCACCCAACCCTCAGGGTTCATCCCGTCAAGGGTCCTGCGCGTCACTGCGCCGTAGATCCCTTCAAGAGGTGTAGCTGGCGCCACGAACCAGTCACTGCCGAAGGCAAGCGTAGCCCCGCTGTCGAGCAGCGACCTGAATGCATAGGTGGTCTTCACCCGTTCCGGACCGATATATTCCTCAGCCCACCGGCCATCGTCAATGGCATGATACGGCTGCATGCTGGCAATCACCTTCAGCTTCCCGTACCGCTCAATATCCGCGGGTGCAATATGCTGCGAGTGTTCAATCCTGAACCGCCTGTCGCGCTCCCCGTTTTCGGCAGCCACCTTCTCATAGGCATTGAGCAGGAAATTGATGGCCTCGTCGCCGATTGCATGTATCACCACCTGGAGTCCGGCCCTGTCGGATTCCAGGATCCAGTTGTAGAGGTCCTCCTCGCTGTTTACAAAGAGGCCTGTATCTGTCTGAAGGTCAGTGTAAGGCTCAAGGAATGCTGCAGTGTGTGAGCCCAGCGAGCCGTCAACGAATCCCTTTACACCCCCGGTGCTGATCCACCTGTCACCGCGTCCGTCACGCTCAACCTGCTCCTTCATATCCTTCCACCTGCTGATGGTCTGCAGGTAATAGATACGGGTTATCTGCTCCCCCCTCGCACGTACTCTTTCAAGAGCATCTGCATAAGCGGCAGCATCAACTGCATGAGCAGAAGTGACACCGTTTGAGGCAAGGTAATGCATCGCTGCAACAATAGCCCTGTCAACCTCCTCTTCTGACTGTTCCGGAATTTTGACTGATATCAGATCCATGGCATTGTCCTTGAAAATGCCGGTAGGTTCGCCGCGATTGTCCCGTGTGATTGACCCGCCGGAGACATCCTTTACCCTGCGGTCCACACCTGCCAACTTCATGGCCAGCGAGTTGGCCAGCGCCATATGTCCGTCAAGCCGCGAGACAAACACAGGATTATCCTTGGTTACAGAGTCAATCCAGCCCTTCTGCGGAAGGGTCTCCCAGCCCATCCCATCCCAGTCGCCCCCGAGAATCCATGTCCCGGGCTTCAGGGTGGCACCATATTCCTTTATCCGCCTGATGAACTCCGCGGGCGTAGAGGCATCCCTCAACTGCACCGAGGCAAGGTTTGATCCGCCCTGCAACAGGTGAAGGTGCGAGTCAATGAAGCCGGGGGCAACAAACCTGTCGCCGAGATCAATGACGGTGTCAGCTCCTGATTTGTACTTCATTACCTCGCGGCTGCTTCCAATTGCAACTATATTGTCACCGGAGACTGCCATAGCCTCCGCCCACTGCTGGTCCGCGTTCCCCGTCCAGATCCTGGCATTTGTAATGATCATATCTGATGTTTGAGTTGAAACATTGCACGAGACAGCAATCAGCACCAGGATGATTGCTGCAGGTAAAAATCGCTTTTTCATATAGGAGTTTGAATTAGGAATCCTTTTCGGAGTTGTGCTTTTCCTTGAACTCGTTTATCAGGGGAGTGGCCTTCTCCAGGTCCTCCTCCAGGATATACAAATCCATGACCTGAGGTACGGCTCCCAGGTATCCGAGTCCCGAGTCGTTCTTAATCAGTCCCTTGATACCCGTCTCTTCAAGCATCTCAAGCAGCAGCATGGCAGTAGGCTCCGGGCCTGCAAACACCCTGACCAGTTTTTCTTCGTTTTCCATATCGTCTTTATTTATTGGTTTATCCGGATAAAGCGTTCCGCCTTTCGTAAGCCACGAGATGCCGAACGCCATAAGAGTTACAGTCTCTGCAATAAGCACAAACCTTGAATCGGAATTAATCCCGTCGAAGAACAGGAAAAAGACCTCAATTGAAGCCAGGGATGCCAGCATCACGATGCCGCATACCCGGTATACAAGGTTTCTCTTCTCCTTCATCTTCGTGGGACGCTTCTCCCCACGGGTGAAAAGAAAAATTGAGATGAGCGCCAGTATCACCAGAAAACAGGCTGCAGATGTGAAATGAACCCATGCAACCCAGTCCCATGATCCCTCCTCCACGGTTGGAAAGAAGGCCACACCCAGCGCACATAATCCTGCCAGGTCTGCTGCCCTGTTGTCCCATCTGTCATAACCCCTGTAGAAGAACAGGAACAGCGCAATGGCACAAATTGCCCCCACAAACACATCACGCATACCTGTATGGTAATAAACGCTCATGTTCGTAAGCACACTCTCACCGTCGAAAATAATCAGATGACCCAGCACCAGCACAACTGGGAGAAGGATGCCTATCCAGCCCACCGCCTTCCGGAGGGAGAGGTACGAGTAAATCTGTGCCGAATGGTCTCGTTTAATTGCCATATAATCAAGATACTCGTGAGAAGCTGACTATGCTGCGGCGCGAATTGGCGCCGGCCCGCTTCGAACCGTTAATGTACTACAATTATCCATCATAACAAAAATCCCGGGTCAGTTAACCCGGGATCTGTACGCGTCACGCTCCCGAAAGTGGTCAGGAACCAGCTCTCTCATTGAATAAGGAGATTCCTTCTTCGTCGAAAGTGCAGTTAAGCCAGTCACCGCTGATTTCAACGCCGCATTTTTTGTAGAAACCGATGGCAGACTCATTCCAGTCGAGTACCTGCCACCGCACGCGCTTGCAGTCTTCATGCTGGGCCCTGCGCATCACCATCTTCATCAAGGCCATACCGATGCCCATCTGCCTGTAGGGCTGGCTGACGATAATATCCTCGAGGTAAATCGATTTGCCAACCCAGGTGAAGTAGGCAGTGAAAAAGAGTGCCATCCCCGCGATGGTGCCGTCGGGCAGCTCCGCCACGAAGCAGCTGAAATGATTCTGCTCACGCTTCATCTGCTCCACGCTGTTTGTCACCGCGTCCGGAGAACGCTCATACTCTGCCAGCTCTTTGATGAGGGACAGGACTGCCGGAAAATCCCCTTCCGTTGCTTCCCTGACAGTATAGACATTTGGTGAATTCAGGAGATTAACTGGTTTCATGGGTTCAACAGTTTGTGATTTATCTTGCGCGTGCCGGTTCATCTTCAGCACTGTTTCCCGATGAGATTCATCATCTCAGAGTAGTGGTAAACCCTGAATCCCTTTGCATCAGCTTTCGCGGCGGTTACCATGGCCCTTGCAACGTCAATCCCTTTGATTGGCCTGTATTTTGCCGGGAACAGAAAGGCGAGGGGGGCTGACAGGACCTTTGCTATCTCCTCGGCAGGACGGGACTCGTTTCGCTTTCCCATAAGCATCGAGGGACGGAAGATTGAAACTGACGGTATTCCTGTGGCCGCGATTGCATCTTCGGCATCGCCCTTGAATCTGAGATAGAAGTTGCCGGTCTTCGATGATGCCCCTACCGATGATACCAACAGGTACCGTGCGCAGCCGGTATCCCGGCAGTGCTGTGCGGCATTAACGGGTATGTCATGGTCCACCTTCCGGTAGGCAGCCATGTCGCCCTTAACCTTTTTCCTGGTGGTGCCGACGGCGCAGAAGAGTGCATCGCTCCCTTCAACTGCGGCTCTGAATGCATCAGGGTCCTCAAAGTCGATGACCCTGACTTCAGCGCCCTGAGGCACTCTGTCGGGCATTCGCCTTGCGATTATCCTGACCTTTGTGAAATGATCATCACCGGAAAGAAGTTCAACCAGGTGACTTCCGATCAGGCCGGTGGCGCCTATTACTGTTGCTGTAGAGGGGATCATGGATTATCTTGTTTGATTAATCAAAGATAACCATTATCGTGGTGAGAACAGATAGCAATATTTAATCGCAAATCTGCACCCGCAAATTCGCAAATCGCAAATCGGCAATCTCACGCTTTGCACCTGAACGACTTCCCGTCGATGGCGCGCATCGTGCAGAGGATCCCGTCGAGGTGGTCATATTCGTGCTGCACCAGTTCGGCGAGGTCATCCT
>JAVEZX010000076.1:0-11336 GCA_034002785.1 Bacteroidales bacterium | reverse complement strand
GCCTCGACGGAGGTTGGCATTGTCAGGGCAGACTGGGCAAGATATGTTACTATATCAGCTTCAGGCACACCGTGATACTCCATGTCAGCCCGGATGCCGGCCTTCATGGCTGTTTCGGCAGGACCGTATTCACCCTTGAGTGCATGTGCCTCAGCCTTAAGGAACAGATTCTCCGAATACATCATGATCATGTCAGGATAAGTCTGGGTACAGTAACTCATTGACCATCTTGACGGCTTGGCTCCTACAATTGACGAAGTGCCGCTACGATGGCCTACATAACCACCGGCATCAGCCTCAGTCCAGAAGAGCATCCTCCGCGGGTCATCAAGGCTGTTCAACAGGTCAACGATATATATCGAAGGGGTCATGCCGGCTGCCGAATAATCATACAGCGACTCCTCATAGATATAGCTGTCAAACTGCAGACTGGCCTGGTGCTTCCATGCACACATGTCACTGTTGCCCTGCATCCCGTTCTGAAGGTACTGCAGCACGAGATCAGCCTGACCGGCCTGGGTCTTGCCCGGAAGATAGGTCAGCCTCATTGCATAGCGCGCCTTAAGTGAATAGCAGAGACGGGTCCACTTGTCGAAGTCGGCACCGAAGATATAATCCTGTGCTGCCGTCGGAACAAGATCGCCCGGGTCGCTTGCAGTGAAGCACTCGATGGCCTCATCAAGCAGTGCGTTGGCATGGGCATAAATCTCCTCCAGTGTGTTCACCTGCGGATATTGGAACTCCGCTCCTTTCAGGGCTTCATCCAGCGGAGCCTTGTCATAATAGTCTGCCATTGTGAACCAGTGCCATGCAGTTATCACCGCACCAATTCCCTGGAACCGCTTGTTGCCGTTTTCTTTGGCCTTCTCGTACAGTGCATTGGAGTGCATCAGTGCTCCTGAATAGGCTCCCCAGATCTCGCCACCGTAATCGGTTGAAATCTCAAACCTGGTCTCGTAACCCTGAGTACCGTCAGAAGCGTACCAGAGCAACCAGTCCTTCATTCCGTTCCACCAAACGAAAAAGGTGACAGCCTGCTGAGCCCATTCGGACTCAACGCCCGTAAGGTAGACACTCTCATCTATCGCCGGAGACTCTGTAATAGCATTAGGGTCATAGTCAATATCCAACCATTTCTGGCATGATGTCATCATTGACAGAGCCAGAACAATTATGCTGATTTTTATAAGATTCCTTTTCATCTGACTCAGTTTATAGGGTTATGTTAAGAGTTAGGGCATAGGTCCGTAAGGATGGGAAACTGTAGTTGAACCAGGCATTACCGTTTGATATGCCATTGGTGTTCGTCTCAACATCAGATCCGGAGAACCCGTCCTTAAATTTGCGCCAGAGATTTCTTCCGGCGAAAGAAACATCAAGACCCTTAAGGTGCAGAGCTTCTGATACCTTATCAGGCATCCTGTACGAAAGGGCAACCTCCCTCAGCTTGATGAAATCACGGGGCTGGATATTGTCCTCTTCTGTTGACTGACATACGGTCTGATAGTAGCTGCTGTAGTAAGTCCATTCGGTATTAACCGGAGTGGTAACCACAACCTGTTGAGTATTATAGTCATAGTGACCCATGACACCGTCGAATACTATTTTGTTGTCTTCCGGACGGTTTTCCTGAAGCGGAGACATTCCGTAATACGTCAGATAGTGTTCGTCAAAGTTGTCAATGAGACCACCCTTCTGGATATCAAGCTGGGCCATAAGGGTTATGTTTTTGTATCTTAAACTGTTCCTGATACTGCTTACCCAGTCCGGAGCAATCTTACCAAAGATCTTCCTGCCTCTGGGATCTATCATCGGCCGTCCGTAAGTGGTCCTGTTTGTGCCGGTATCGCCCTGATCACTCAGGACCAGATTCCCATCATCATCACGAAGGAAAGCATCACCGTAAAGCACCGGATAAGGCTGTCCTACAATTGCCCAGCCTCCGGAACCGAGATCAATCGGTTCATCATTCTCTCCAAGGTCATCAACCATCGAATTGTCCTTTGACCAGGTGAATGAGAGATCCCAGGTGAAGTCCTTGGTCTCCACCGGGGTCGATGTAATGCCAAGCTCAATCCCCTTGTGGGTTATCCCTCCGATGTTGATCCATCCTCCATCATAACCGGTTGAATTAAGCAGCTGCTGCCAGAGGATCTGGTTTGTGCTCCAGTTGTGATATAGCGCCAGGTCAAGCCCGAGCCGGTTCTTGAAGAATCTCATCTCAAGCCCGGCCTCAATCTCACTCTTGAACTCATTGGCAAGGTCAGGATTGGGATAGGTCGAACTCGGGAGATAGCTGTTCTGGCCGTTAAAAGGCCAGGAGTGACCGAGCCAGTCCGAAGATGATGCCTGGGAGAGAATCACATTTGTGGCATATGCAGAAGCTGCTGCTCCTACCTTGGCATAGCTAACTCTCACTTTGCCGAAGTCCAGGAATTTAGCATCCTGCATGAGCTCGCTGAACACAAATCCAAGGCTGTGACTGGGATAGAAGAAGTCATTGTTAATACTTGATGCCCAGTCATTCCTGCCGGTAACAGTATAATATAGCAGGCTCTTATACCCGATCCTGGCTTCGCCGAAGAGGGACCATGACCTGTACATTCCATAACTTGACCCTGCGGTGTAGGTTGAAACGTTCGACGAGTTATAAATCCCGGGAACAACCAGACCGGTGCCTTGAAAACTCATTGAGTTCCAGTAATTCTGTAAAATGTTGTGGCCAGCCATGACATTGACCGTAAAATCACCGAATGTATTGTCATAGGTAATCATCTCGGTTGACTCCACGTCCTTGCTGCTGTTGTTGTACCGGTTGAAAACGCCCTGAGTCTCTACAAGACCACCTTTGTTCTTGTAGTTCTGGGAAACACTGGTGTTTGTACTGACACCGGTTACCGATCTGAAGTTGAGGTGCTCAGCAATTTTGTATTCTATTGTGAAGGAGCCCACAAACCTTTCACGGGTTATATTGTTGCCGGTACTCTGCAGGGTGTAAAGGTAAGGATCACGTCCGCCCCCCCTGAAAAGCCTCAGCGTGCCGTCTTCCCTGTAAATTGGATAAGGATTCCATGACGGAGGTGAAGCAATGAGGGTGTTGATGAATGTGTAATTGGCGTTACCCTCTTCCATCCTGTCAATATCCTGGTTTGAATACATGGCATTGGATGAAACTGTCAGCTTCGGGGTAAACTTGAAAGTGGTATTGGCATTCACTGAGTTCCTCTTGTAACCCAGGGGACCAACAACTCCGTCATTATTGGTGTTTGAATATGAAACGAAATATGTAGCCTTGTCGGTTCCACCGGTTACACTGAGGGTATTGTCCATCGTGTAGCCTGTATCGAATACCTGCCACCTGTCATAGTACTTCACTCCGGCCAGATCAGATATTCTTGGACCCCATGAAGTGGAAGTGTACTGGTTGTCACCGTCAACGTAGACCCAGTCCTGCAACGCAACGTTATAAGTACCCTGTGCCCATGACTTCTGTAGAGGAATCTCATAGATCTTGTCAAAGGAGGAGGTGTGCTTGAAGTTGACAACCGGCTTCTGATCCGAGGCGCCTGACTTGAGAGTGATAATAATTACCCCGTTGGCTGCACGGCTGCCGTAGAGAGCTGAAGCTGCAGCACCCTTGAGAACGCTGAGTGACTCAATGGCGTTCGGATCAATGTCTGCCAGACCCGATGACGAGCCTGAGTTGTCAGCATCAAACTGAACACCATTCACAACAAAGAGAGGCTGGTTGGAGCCGGTTATCGATGATCCTCCCCGGAGAACTATCCTGGTACCACTACCGGCCTGACTCGAGGTGGTGGAGATGCTTAGTCCTGCCACCTTACCACTCAGTGCAGTTGCAAAGCTGCTGGTCCTGGTAGCTGTCAGTTCATCCGATTTCACCTCACTGGTCGAATAGCCCAGTGCCTTCTTTTCTGTCCTGATACCAAGCGCGGTGACAACGATCTCGTCCATCACCTGGGTATCTGACTCCATGACGACATCAACCGTGCTTCGCCCTGCGATTTCAATCTCCACTCTCTTCATCCCGACAAAGCTGAAGACGAGGGTGTTTGAGCCTGCCGGAACATTGAGCGTGTACTTGCCGTCAGCATCAGTCATCACCCCCAGGGTTGTCCCCTTGACCTGGATCATTACCCCGGGGACTCCTGACCCGTCCTCGGCGCTGGTGACGGTCCCCTGTACCTGCCGTGCCTGGGCAAACGCCGCAGAGACGGTGACAAGGACCACAGCAAAAAACATTAGAATTTTTCTCATAAATTGATTGGTTTAGGTTATTAATAGGGTTTAAAACAGCCACTTACAGTGTACCTGATGATCTCAACCTCACACATCAACTCACAACCAGGTTACCATGAGAAAAAAGTATTAAGAATTATTAAATCAGTTATCCGTTAATCCCACCAGGGCCTCCGTATCTTATCCTTCTCATTGACAGGATTGGCGTCAAGAACGAACATGCCCCGCCCATGGGTGGCAATGATTATCATATTGTCACGCGGATGAACCTGCAAATCATGTACATATGCAAAAGGCAGATCACCAAGCACATCCCACCTTGCACCGCCATCCTTGCTGATATAGACCGAAGCATCGGTACCCACATATAGAATGTCACTCTTAACAGGATCCTCACGGATGACGTTCACGGGCCCCACTGGTATGTTGCCTGAGATATCAGTCCATGTATCCCCGAAGTCAGTTGACTTCCAGATATATACCTGAAAATCATCATCACGCCTTCCCGTCTGAGTCATATAAACAGTACCCAGGTTATATTTCGATGCCACGATTCTTGACACCCACCTTACCGGAACATTCTTTGGCTTCAGTTCGGTCCATACCTTGCCGCCGTCCTTCGTGCGCCAGATCCTTCCGTCATCGGTTCCTGCATACAGCAACCCAGCCCTGAGCGGCGACTCATCAAGCGTCTGAATGGTCTGGTAGCTGATGTCACCCATCTTCTTCGGATCATTGAATGTAAGATCAGAACTGATGAACTCCCATGTGTTTCCCTTGTCACGTGACATCATCACATACTGCATGCCGTGATATACGATGTCAGGATTATGCGGTGACAACAGCGTAGGAGCAACCCACTGACCCCTGAGACGAGGCTCATCGGCAAATCTCACCGGGAGCAGGTCCTTGCGGCTGGCCGGATAATTGTCAACTTCAGCCCTGGCGAGAGCACCGTAGAAGGTACTGGAATAAATTGTGTTGTTGTCGCGTGGGTCAACAGCATGTGAGCTGCCCTCAGCCCCGAGGGTATTGGTGAATTCTACCGGTGTTACCCTGTCGCGCCCGCGTGAAAGATCAACACTGCCATAGAAGCTGTGATGATCCTGTATCGATCCGAAGACCCGGAAAGGCACGCTGAAGTCGTAGGCAATGTTGTAAAACTGTGCCATCGGAAGCTCCTCAATCGGGTATTTCCATGTGGCCCCCTTGTCGTATGATATTGTAAGACCTCCGTCCTGAACGTTCAGGATATAATTGGGATTGTTCGGATCAATCCATAAACCGTGGTGGTCAGCGTGAGGACCTCTCAGGACTTTATAGGTGGCACCGCCGTCAACCGACTGGTGGAGCTGAATACCCAGAGTATAAATTGTGTTTTCATCCTTCGGGTCAACCCGTATCTGACCGAAAACCCAGCCATAGGTTCCAGAGTGGCGCTCCATGTAAAGTTTGGTATCATCGGTAAGACCGCTTACCTGCTTCCACGATGCGCCCGCATTGTCCGTGCGGTAAACAGTGGCCCCTTTTATGACATCCTGCTTCTGACGGCCGTAAGAGTCCAGTTCACCGGGTTTGGCCGTGTAGGCAATCTCGTAGTTGTCAAGAAGCAGATAAAGCACGTCGGGGTTCGAGAGCGAAACATCGATACCGATCCGGCCGCGATGCTGAGGTGCCGGTAAACCCGTGTTGATCTCATTCCATTTCTTTCCGCCATCAACCGATTTCCACACACCGCAGTTACGGGTATCGGAAAAGGTACGGGGGTCATTCCATTTGAGCCTCATACGCTCCCAGGTGGTTGCATAGAGTGTGTTGGGATCCCGCGGGTCAAGAATAACATCAAAGACACCGGTATTCTGATTCACTGAAAGGATCTTCGTCCAGGTCTTGCCGCCGTCAGCGGTTTTGTAGAGACCTCTCTCCTCGTTCGGGGTCCATTCGTGACCGGTAGCCGCTACATATACTATATCACTGTTATCAGGATGAATCCTGATCCTGCCGATAGTATGGGTATTTTCCAGCCCTGCCAGATTCCATGTTTTGCCTCCGTCAGTAGTCTTGTAAACACCGCAGCCGGCATTTGAACTGCGAAAGATGTTGGCTTCGCCCGTACCGACCCATACAACATCGGGATTCTTCGGATCAATTGCGATGTCACCGATGGAGGCTGTTGGCATCTCATCAAAGACAGGCTCGAAGGTTGTTCCCTCGTTAACCGACTTCCAAACGCCACCGGTAGCAGATCCTACCCATATAATATACTGTCCTCCCCGGGGGGAGATGGCCTCAACATCAGTGCACCGGCCGCTGATGTTTGTAGGACCGATATACTGCCAGTGCATATCCTTATAGGGCGATGACGCCTTCATCTCAGCCTGGGCATTGAACATTTTAACACGCTCGGTCCCCTTGAGAACAGGCTGCTTTGCCTGCGAAAAAACCTGCAAAGGCATTGCAGCAATCAATAAAATGAACATACCTGTCAGTACAGATGCAGAAAATCCTTTCTTCATGATAATCTTGTTAGGTTAGTAATCAGGTAAAGTGTTACTCCTACACTTTATGGGTCAAAAAAAATACTGTTTGCTTCCTTCGTTAAATATATAACAGCAAACCGCCGAAAAAACATGCTCTTTAACAGAAAATGGAAAATTTAACAATTTTTCATAAAGTCAAAGCTCCTCCGACAAAGTCAAAGAATTGCCTATCAGTCGGTTAATGCAAACCGACTGGCATAAGGCGCCAAGAGTGCCATGGGCAGTCCTGAAAAATATGATCTGTAACTATTGTGCTGCTACGCTCACCGCAGCATACCTCCAGGCTTTCATGAAGAGCCGGAGGATAAAGAGCGACTGTGCTGCAATAAAGAACAGGAACACCTCTATGCCCCTGTCAGGCATTGCCTTGGCAGCAAACCAGAAGGTCACTGCGATGAATATTGCATTAATAATAAAAACAACCAGCACGGTCAGGTAAGAGAGCCAGAACCTCTCATTCAACAAACGGAATCCTGAGCCAAGGGCCCTGAACACCTTTTTCGAACCGGTGGAGGCTATCCATCTCCGGGAGGCATCTGCAACGAAAAGCCAGACAGGCAATCCGAGAGCCCATAACCCGTACAGCAGGTACATGAACTTGCCGGATGGCATCTGGGAACCTGATAAGGCCATGTTTAATATTCCGGGTAAACCTAACAGGATAAAAGTATAGGCTCCGATGATTAGCATCATCAGCAAGGCGATCTTAAGGAACGGGATGAAGTTGTTTGCCGAAGCCCTGAGAAAGTCAGAAACCTTAAGTCCGCCCCACGCAAGTGTGAATCTTTTGAAAAGTCCTCCGGCAAAAAATGTCATGAGAAAAAAACCTGCAGTAAGTATAAGGAAGCTCCCGGCGGAGAGCGACGCCATCAGGGCTCCGAATGGTCTGCCGATGTCACCGGCAAGACCGATGTCAAAACCGTCATTCAGTCGCTCGATAGCCATGCTGTTCCCGAAAATCATGTTAAAGGAGGCTCTCAGCGGAAAAGCAACAGCCAGTGCAAGCACCAGGGTTGTGATCCATACAAGGAGTATCAGCTTATATGACGATGCCGCATTCACGGCCCCGTTTTTCAATGTTTTAAAAAGGCTCATCCCGGTAAGTTTAAAGGGTGAAAATTGAGATCATCATCTGCATGAGAAGCACGAACTTGTTCTTCATTCTCCTGGAAGCAGTGTAATCAGGCTTCAGTGTATATGAGTTGTTGATGCGGTTGACATCCATGTCAATCTTATCATAAGGGTCAATCTTTGCCCAGACCACCTTGCCGGTTCCTGTATAGTCAAAGTCACGGTAGCCGGCATTACCATCCCAAGTCTCCAGAACCTCCTCGCCATTATCAAACCTGACAAGCACCTCAACAGGCAGCTTCACCTCCCCCAGTCTTTCTATGCTTACCCTTGACAGGTAGAGCGTGTCACTTGACCGTTCGCTGCGGGTGTATGACACCGAGTCTCCCTCTACTACGCCTGAGTAACTCCTGATTTTATTGCTTGTAATTCCTGAAAGCCTGTAATCGCATATCCCGCTGCTGTAGAGCACCTGGTCGAAAAACCAGTCCATATTCTCACCGAACCTGTCGCCGTGCCTTTTATACACCACATCGTTTACCACGGCAATGAAATCCTTTCCGGAGGGATGCCTGAAAGCCCATTGTTTGTAATACTCCCTGAAGACATTATCCATGGTCTCCGTTCCTATTATTCCCTCAAGTGTATGCAGCCAGGTGGCAGCCTTGTTGTATGACATTGTCGAATAGCTGTTGTGCGGATACATCCAGGAGGGGAGGTCATTGGTGGCAAGGTTGTGTCCCGGGGAGGTGATGTAGCTCAGTCGCCCCTGGTCGGTATCCGACATCCTTATGAAGGGAAGGTTAAGGAGGCCGTATCCGTCGCCATAGTAATGATCAACTATGCGTTGTTCCCAGTATGAATTGATTCCCTCATCTACCCAGGGCTCCTCGAACTCATTGCTTGCCAGGATGCCCATGAAGTAGGCATGGCCGAACTCATGAATTGTGACCATTTCGGCCATCTTCAGAAAGGAAGGCACGGCACCTCCGCCCATTGAAGTGAAGATGGTGGTGTACTCCATACCCCCAGCGCCTGATCCTGAAAGCGGCGGATCTACAAATGTCAGATGAGGCCAGGGGTAGGGCCCTACCCTCTCATCCAGATACTCGAGTGCATATATCACTGCCTCAAACTGGTTGTCTGCCTTTTTGAGTGCAGGCTCGGTAGTAAGAAAAGTGATATCCACGTCCTTCCATTTCCTTGTCAGAGTCTTGTATCCCGGCCATGCAGTCCAGGCAAAGTCAACTATATCCTCGGCTCTCCAGACTACCTTTTTGAGACCATCGCCAAGATCAATCTCCTCGATGAGCATCCCTCCTGATCCGGTCACGAAATCTGAGGGAAGAGTAACCGATACGTTGTATACTGAGTGATTTGCATAAAACTCCGAATTGGGGTGAAACTGATGACAGTTCCATCCGTCTCTCTCACGCTGGCGCATCCCGGCTGTCTCGTATACTCCGAATTTCGGAAACCACTGCGCCACGAAATGATAATCATCCTCATAACCGGTCCTGACTATCGGTGAGGGAAGCTTTGAGATGAATTCCATGTGCAGTGTCAGAGTGTCTCCGGGCGCCACGCTGACGGGAAGACCAACCCTCATCACTGTCCTGTCATGAGCGTTACCGTCATCGGGCGAGACATACCTCAGGGAATCAATAAGATCGTTACCGATGCCATCGGTGACAGACTTTACCTTAACCCATCCCCATCCGTCGTCGCCGGCTGCAGACCATCGCCCCTGGGCCGCAAACGTGCTAAGGTTGCTGCTGAATGCATTGAGGTACATATGCATCATCGCTTCACTAACCGGGGCGGAGGAGTTATTGACCCAGAATGCTGTCATCAGGCCGTTGACAGTATGCTCCTCAGGGTCCAGAACCGCATTGATATCATAACCTGTCAGCCTGGGACTCAGCGGTTTATTAACAACAATCTGCCCTCCAGCCACAAATGGTAACAGGCAAAATAAAACAGAAAAAAACTTTCTCATTGCTGTCCGTTAAATGAATAAACCGATAAAACTAATTCATAATTCCCATCCTTTACTAACTTTGCACATATTTCTTATTTTGTGCAATGGCGAAACGAGGCACACGCGAAATGATAGTGGATGTGGCGGCTGGCTTGTTTGCCACCGCAGGGCTCCGGAGGACCACGATGGAGACCATAGCGGCGGCTGCAGGGCGTGGCAGGCGGACAGTATACATGTATTTCAGCAATAAGGCTGAGATATATGATGCTGTGGTGGAATCTGAGATCCGGTTGATTACTGCCCCGCTGTCAGGACTGGCCCGGACAGATGATGCACTGGGTCTGATCCTGTCACGTTACGGTGAGGAGCGTGCGAGGGGCCTGTGCAGGCTCCTGGTCAAAAACCCGCTGCTCCTGAAAGACTTCGCACTGGGACACAGCAGGATCGAGCGACTCAGGGACAAATTGCAGAAAATGGAAATGCAGATAGTGGTGCAGCTATTCAGAAGGCACTCATCTGAGTTGTCGGCCCCGGGGAATCCCTCTCCGGAAGATTTTGCCTCTCTTTACCTTAGCATGTTGCGCGGGAACGACAGGCTGCTGACAAAAACGGACGGCCTCAATGAGGCCATCCGTCTCTCGTCACTGTCCGCATGGCTGATCAGCTCAGCGAAGGGTACTTCTTCATAATATCCCCTGCATTCATCATGAAATCGATGTACTGAGCACGGGTATAGGCAAATTTATTCTCTGATTTCTTTCTTGAAAGTTTGCCGCGGAAGCTGTCAATGTTGCTGTAGCCGCGGTTGTCCATCCATTTGCCGACTTCTTCGTTTATCGACTTTACAACGTCCTCACCGTTACGGTAGAGGGTACTGACAACCTGCACCGCATCGGCTCCTGCCAGAAGCATCTTTATTACGTCATTGGCCGAGTAGATCCCGGTTGAGGTGCATACTGAGGCTTTAACGTTGCCGTGAAGCATACCGGTAAATCTCAGCGGCAGCCTGTTGTCCTCACTGCTGCTCAGGTTGGTTGGCATAGTATGCTGCTCCGTATAGATATCAATATCCGGCTGAAGGAGTCTGTTGAAGACCACCACAGCGTCTGCACCGGCTTTGTCAAGCTCAGCAATGAATGCAAGTGCATTTGTATAATAGGATGTCAGCTTAACCGCCACCGGGATCTTCACCGCAGCCTTCACCTTGCGAAGTGTCTCAACCTGCTTCTTCTCAATAGCCCCATGTTCGCCGCTGGCCTCCTCGGGAAGAGAGTAGAAGTTCAGTTCGAGTCCTGCGACTCCTGTTGCAGCGGCTTTGACGGCGTACTCCACCCAGACCTCGTCAGTAACGGCGTTAAGGCTGGCAATGAGCGGAATGGAAAGGGCCTCACGTGCCTTCCTGAGATGAAGCAGATAGTCATCAGGCGACTCCGGAACCGACTGGGAGTTGGGAAAGAGTGTCACCTGCTCGGCGTGACGGTGTT
>JAVEZX010000075.1:0-11383 GCA_034002785.1 Bacteroidales bacterium | reverse complement strand
TTGCTTCATAATTGAATACTTTCTCAAGAAAAGTATCTTTTGTCAAATGTTCTGCCATATTTATTGTTTTAATTGTTTAACAGATTTTTACGGGTTATGTTCAGCTTTATCAATAGCCGTGCCGACCCTCCCCTGGAAGCAATTTTTCTTCAAGTTAGGCTATAAATTGTAATTTTGTCACCGGATTCGGCTAAAATGTCATACTTATAATGAAGATATTCCCTGATGACAGGATTTTTGAGATAGTGGCCCGCGTGGCTGACAGAGAGCATGTGGAGGCATATGTCATCGGCGGTTTTGTCCGTGATCATATCATGGGACGACTTCATCCGGAAAAGGATATTGACATTGTGGTCATCGGTGACGGTCCTGCCATGGCCCGTGCGGTGGCCCGAGAGATCAGCCGCGACATAAAGGTGACCGTTTTCAAGACTTTCGGCACTGCCATGTTCAGGTATCAGAACATTGACATCGAATTCGTTGGTGCACGCAAGGAGTCCTATTCCGAAGATTCACGCAAACCGTCAGTCATACCAGGAACCCTCGTGGATGACCAGAACAGGCGCGATTTCACGATCAATGCCCTCGCCATCAGCCTTAACAGCGATAACCCCGGCGAGGTGCTTGATCCGTTTGGCGGGATGGAGGATATCCGTAACGGCATAATCCGCACTCCGCTTGACCCTGACACCACCTTCAGCGATGACCCGCTCAGGATGATGAGGGCTGTCCGGTTCGCAGCCCAGCTCGGCTTCCGTATCTCTGACGAAACGCTTGACTCTGTCAGCCGCAATGCGGGGAGAATAAAAATAGTGTCAGCGGAGAGGATCACCACAGAGCTGAACAAGATCATGGCAACAGCAACCCCCTCCTCCGGATTCCTGCTGCTTGAGAAGACCGGCTTGCTCGAACTTATTCTGCCTGAAATAGCCAGGCTCAAAGGGGTTGAGGACAAGGAAGGAAAAGGGCATAAGGATAATTTCCATCATACACTTAAGGTGCTCGATAACCTTTCGGCAAAGAGCGACGACCTATGGCTGCGCTGGGTGGCTCTTCTTCATGATGTGGCCAAGCCTGCCACCAAGAAGTTTGTTCCCGGCATCGGCTGGACTTTCCATGGCCACGAGTTCCTGGGAGCCAAAATGGTGCCAGAGATATTCAAACGTCTGAAGCTTCCGCTTAATGACAGGATGAAGTATGTTCAGAAGCTTGTGGGACTGCACCTGAGGCCGATCTCGCTGGTGCAGGAAGAGGTCACCGACTCTGCAGTGCGAAGGCTCCTCTTTGAGGCGGGTGAGGATATTGACGACCTGATGCTGCTCTGCGAGGCAGATATTACCTCCGGAAACAGGATGAAGGTGCTTAAGCACCGTGAGAACTTCGCCCTGGTACGCCGTAAACTGAAGGAAATAGAGGAGAAGGATGCAGTGCGGACATTCCAGCCCCCAGTGCACGGCGAGGAGATCATTGCCACATTCGGCATCCCCCCGGGGCCGGTGGTGGGCGTCATTAAAACTGCCATCAAGGATGCCATCCTCGACGGCATCATACCCAATGAACATGCAGCCGCCCGTGAGTTCATGATCACAAAAGGCAGGGAACTGGGGCTCACACCTGCATAACCGTCACCTGCGGGAGATTCTTACAAGCACCGGGAGGTGATCCGAATAACCTCCTGACCACCTGTATCCTCCGTAAGTTGGAAACGGTTTACTGCCCGGATAGGTCTCATCCCCGGTTAAAAGAAAGAGAGCGTCAACCACCCGGAAGCAGGCCGGTTCCGTACGCCAGACTCCGGAGGAATCCGTCAGGGCAGGAGATACCAATACCTGGTCAATCATCTCCCATTTGCCCTGGTATTTATATGATCCTTTCCCTTCCTCTGATAGTAGGGCAGAGAGGTTGACAAGATTGCCAGCTCCTGTCAGCACTGTCATCATTTCATTTTGCGGCGTGGCGTTGAAGTCGCCCATGACAATCACGGCGGCTCTTCCGCCTGAGGAACTCATGATGGAGTCAACTCTGTCCGCTGCCAGCCTTATCATCCTCTCACGCAGTCTCTCTGCGGCCAGCACCCCTCCCCTTCTCGAGGGAAGATGACAGAGGACCATGTGAAGAGTGTCTTCAGCATCGTTTACCTTAATATATAGCAGGTTGCGTGTTGTGACAGGCAGACTGTCTGGACTGTCAGGCAGCCATGCCCTCGCATCGGTAACCCTGAAACGATCGCGCCTGTACAGAAGCGCGAGGTCAATTCCCCTCGGATCCGGGGAATCACGGTGCACTATGCCGTAATTGCCGGCTGAGAGTATGGTGCCATAGATCAGGTCCTTCAATACCTCTTCGTTCTCAACCTCGCACAGACCGATAAGCGCCGGAAGCTCCCACTCACCCGCAGCAGCTACAGCGCGGGCGATGGCGTTAAGCTTCTTATGATACCTGTATGAAGTCCACCGCCGCTCCCCCCCGGGGAGAAACTCATCATCATTTTTCAGGGTATCATCAACCGTGTCAAACAGGTTTTCGACGTTGTAGAACATTACACTGAACTCCTGACCAGAGACCCTGAACAGCATCAAAAATAGAAATACCGTAACAATAAGAGAGACCCTCATCATCCATTGTTTAAAGCACGGATAATAATAGCAGCAAGACAAATATACGGCGAAATATGGGTGAAGTCAATGCCTTTCGGGCCTTTCAGCGGGCAGGTTTTTCCTCCACGCGCTTCTCCCCTCGCTGCCTCTCGAAAGCCCCAATGTCAGGACCGGTATCATATGGCCTGGGCTTGTTTCTAATGTCAAACGGCCATGCCACCGTCTCGGTCCTTCCTGCCCTGTCAAGCAGTGGAGACAGGGTATCCGGCCTGAAATCCCATTCGGACTCACTGATGAACCGGGGGTCAGGCCTGGTCATAACATGGCGGAAGAGGACTGAGGAATACCAGGAAGCTGTTGTTGTATCAACCTTTACAAACGAGCTGTCTGCGCGAAACCCTGCCGCAGCAACCTGGGCTGATGCATCTATCAGCAACTCGTTACCCAGGCTTCCGCTCACGACAGAATTAACCAGCCGTACCTCCGGCATGCTCCCGTTGCCGGGGTCAATCAGCAGAGCGGGTTCAGGCCGGAAGCTGTACTCCCACCTGTTGCTCACCGTGCAGTGAATGAACTCATAACTGCCCCCCTGTCTGAGGCTCACTGTGCTGTAACCGGAATGTACAAACAGGGAGTTAACGGCGAAGACCCTGGCACGGTTGGCTGCCAGTGACGCCACGGTGTTATGCATGAGCATGGCCCCGTTCATTGAAAGATCTGGCTCTGCAGATGCACTGCCCTCTATGCTGACAGCGATCTCTGCATTCCTGACGGTGGTATAATTCAATATATTATTGCCACTGCAGTCAAGAAATCGCACTCCCTGCCACCGTCCCGGCACATCCGTATAATCATTTTCAAGGCGGTCTGTTGCCAGGATCACTCGCCTTTCCGCAGTACCGTTGGCCTGAAGTGCGCCGGCAACGGTCACCGAGGCGCCGTGATGCATATATACCCTTGTCCCCGGCTCAAGAGTCAGACGGGCCAGTGTGTCAATGAAAAGTGATCCGTCCACAACGTAAGGTTTACCATCCGTCCAGACCGCGTTGCCGGTGATCATGCCTGAAACCAGTCTGATATCCTGCCCCCAGGCTTCAAGAATTACGCGCCCGGCATAGCTTCCCGACAGGAAATTAACCGAATCGGTGACGGCCAGGGGCAGATCACCGCCGACAGGATCTACAGTCACTTCTACAAAGATGAAGATACTGTCGCCCTGCGCAATCACTGTCTCACCGGCTTCGGTAACCGGATCGCCGTTGATATTGAGCCGGAAAGGTGAAGTTGTGCCGCCGCCAAGCCAGATGCGGTCAATCCGTAACGGCTCATTTGCCGGGTTAAGTGCCCTGAGCTCCATGGTGGCTGAGCCAATGCCTGTAAAAACAGTGTCAAAGGAGATCGTGTCCGTGGAGAAGCTGAGTCGCCCGCTGACTGGATTGGCAAGCGGATCGCAACCAAGACAGGCTGCTGCAACCAATAACAGGAAAATAAAACTCCTCATCAGTATTTGTTGATCCACCTGTACCGCCTGGGATTGTCGCCAAAGCGGGCCATGACGGTCAGCTCGTGTGTCCCGTAGGTATAGCTGCGGATCTCCGACATGGTGAAATCAAAGGCATAACCGATGTAAAACCTGTCAACCTTGAGACCGGCAAGCATCACAATTGCATCGCCGGTGCGATATGAGAGCCCGAGCCAGTAGTCGTCCTTGTAATATACTCTTCCCGTCAGGTCAACCTGGAATGATTTGAAGACCATGTCAGACGATTTGAGCATAATCGACGGCTCGATGATCCAGTCCACACCCGGGTATAGCCTTATCCCTCCTGTCAGGAAATAGTGACCCAGCTCCGAGCGGCCGTTCTCGCCTCCGTTGCCAATCATCAGAGCGCCCCTGAAGAGGTTTGTCATAGCAAAGCCTGCATAATAATTTCTCGTCATATAGCTGACGCCGAAGTTGGCATCGGGGATGTAGACCACCTGGTCATAATTATTGAGAAGGTCATCCTGGACATCATCAGGCATGATGGCTCCGCTGATATCAACGAAATACTGGTATGCGCTCAGCGACAGGCCAAAGGAGAGCTGCTGGTCAATGCCGATGGGTAGATGATATGCATATGCCAGCTGCAGGCCGGTCCTGTGCATTATCCCGTTATGGTCCGAGAAGAGGTAACCTCCTACTCCTACCCTTCCTCCCTTCGTGGGTCTGTCAATTTTCTTCCTGACGGCCGTGGATTTGGTAATATAACTGTCATTTAATATCCTGGTCTGGAAGGCTGCTGCATAGGTACTGGGGGCGTTCGGGAGGCTGAGCCATTGCTCGCGTACGGTCAGGCCGAAGGTTGTGTAGTAATCGCTTCCGGCATATGAGGGATTGATCAGGAACCCGTTCATCGTGTACTGACTGTAAAGAGGGAACTGCTGGGCCGATATGTCAGGCATAACCGCCAGAAGGCCAACCACTGCTATTATTCTCAAAATTTTCATATCTCCTTCCGGTTATCTGGTTATTTGCTGATAATAGAGATTATCCCCGTACGCGGCTCGGAGCCGTTGTTCAGATGAATCACATAGTGATAAGAGTCGTTGGGCAGCAGCTTTCCGTTGAAGGTCCCGTCCCATTGATCGGTGGCATTGGCGGAGTGATATACAAGTTTGCCCCACCTGGTATAGACGAAGACCTCCGCATCAGGATAGATCTCTGCATTGCGCAGGTGCCATGTGTCATTACGACCGTCTCCGTTGGGAGTAATGATCTCGTAAACCCGCAGACAGTTCTCCCCGATAACCCCAACCGTTACCATTGAAGTCTGCTCACAGCCGTTCTCATCTGTGACGGTGACAGAGTATTCTCCCGCAGGAACCGATGTCCGGTCAGCCGAAGTCACACCGTCATCCCAGTGGCAGACAAGTGTGCCGGAGCCTCCTGTCACTGTCAGATCGATGCTTCCGTCAGGGGTGTCAGGACAGGAGGCGTCAGCAGTGACAGCGGTTATGATCATGGACTCGGGTGCTGTAAGCGTGTAATCTTCATTCAGCACACAGCCGGCAGCATCAACGATAGCCAGGCTATAGGTACCCGCAGTGAGAGTTGTCAGTGATGTTTCATTTGAAGTGAATCCTCCGGGACCGGTCCAGGTGAATTCGAGCGGAGGAGTTCCACCCTGGGCTGTAACCGAAATTGATCCGTCGGCAGACCCGGGACAGGTAACACCAAAACCGCCGTAATCAGAGATAACTGATCCGGTGATCTCTATGGCTGCAGGTTCCGTGATAACCTCAATGAAACTGTAGCTTGCACAACCGTTGAGGTCTGTGACGGTAAGTGAATATGTACCTGCACTGAGGCCTGTGATTGAAGCAGTTGAAGCAGTCCAGCCGTCAGGCCCGGTCCAGCTTATGCTGTAAGGTTGGGTGCCTCCTTCCAGGGTGGCATTGACGGCTCCGTCAGTGCCGGCATTGCAGGTAACATTGACTGTATTGTCTATCACCGCCGAAAAAGGCAAAGGCTCCGTGATCGTAAGGGTGGTGTCAGAGCTACACCCATTGGCATCTCTCACTTCAAACATGTACGTTGCGGCAGCCAACCCTGTGAAATCGCCAGACAACTGGAAGGGAGATCCGTCCATTCTGAACATGTAGGGAGCAAGACCCTCTCCGGCATCCAGCCGGATCACCCCGTCTGTAAGACCGCTGCAGGTTATCTGCCGGTGCTCTGTCACTATGATTTCGGGAAGAGCGTTAATGTTAGCCGTAGCCGATGAACTGACGGTGCCGCAGGCTCCCCCACCCGTCACGGTCATTGTAAGAGTAGCAGACCCGGCAAGATAATCGGCTGGCCCGAAGGTGTAGAATGGGTTATCTGTTGTAATGTCATTAAAAGTACCGTCGCCGCTGCTGCTCCACTCCAAGGTGCCTCCCGCATGTGATGCCCCTGCTACCTGGAACCCTGCAGCTGTGCTGCATACTGCACCGCCCGGGCCTGCATTGGCAACGGGAGCAGTTGTGAAGGTGATTACAACATCGTCGGTCACAAAACCACACTGAATGCTGGTCACTGTCAGGGTGAGAGTCACAGGTCCGCTGTCGGCACTGCCGAATGTGTAAACCGGATTTGCTGCTGCCTGGTCACTGAATGTACCGTTTCCTGATGTTGTCCAAAGTATGGTCCCGTTTTCAGCAGTTGCATCGCTGAGAGATACTGTGGCAGTTCCTGAACAGAGGTCCTTGTCAGCTCCGGCCCCGGCGACAGGTTCTCCTGCAAACGAAAGCACCATATCGTCAGTGAGGGTCTCAGGACATCCGTTGATTTTTGTTCCTGTAAGGGTTAAAGTCACGCTGGGAATATCAGAGGCTCCACGTGTGTAAACCGGATTGACCGCAGTGGGATCACTGAACGTGCCGTCCCCCGATGTGCTCCACAAAAGAGTCACATTGGAGGCTGAAGCTTCAGTAATTGCATAGGTCGGTAAAGTGGTGCATATCTCAACATCAGGCCCGGCATTGACAGACGCAGTAAACGGATCTGTAACATTGACAGCCGAAGTGCAGGTTGCCGTATTCCCGCTTGCATCCGTGACTGTGACTATAACGGTGACACTCCCGAGATCGGCACAGGTGAAGCTTGTCCTGCTCAGGGTTACAGATGCTACGGAACAGTTGTCCGTGGGAGCTGTGGTCAGCAGATCTGCAGTACCAATGGTTGCATTGCCGGAAGCATCAAGTTCAAGAGTGATATCAGAACAACTTACAACCGGCAGTTCTGTATCATTAACGGTAACAGTAAAGGTGCAGGTAGAGATCATGCCGTCATCATCTGTCGACGTGTAGGTTACCGTTGTGACCCCTACAGGGAATGTGGCACCCGGAAGGTGAGTGGAGGTCATCGGGGCTGTTGACACCGGGGCGGTCCAGCTTGCTGCGGCGGAACATGCTCCGGGAGTGTTACTGACGGTTATATTCGACGGACAACCGGTGATTACCGGCGGATCATTGTCCTCAATATTTACAGTTACATTCTGTGCAGCCAGTCCGTCAAAACTGTTATCTGAAAGTGACTGGTTTATTGTAACTGCTATGACATCCGTGCGGTCTGCATCAAGCGCATCTTCCACGGCAGTCACGGTTACCCCCTGAGGCACATTCCAGCTTGCCGGAGTAAAGGTGATCTGTGACAAATGGGTGGTATTCACTGGCGCTGCGTTCACAAGGTCAAACACCACATCCGATACTGGCTGTGCATTGAGAACAACCGTGAACTGACCGGCGGGACCTCCTTCATTGATCGTAAGGTTAAGAGGATTAACGGTAAAACCGGCCAGGTCATCATTGATGACATTGACGTTCACAGTGGCTGAGACACCGTCATAACCGTCATATGACATTGCATCATTCACTGTCAGTGAAATGGTCGTCGATGCATCAGGAACAGTATTGTTATTGACTCCCGTTACAGTGATTGTCTGTGGTATATTGTAGTTGGCCCCGGTAAATGTCACCTGCACAGTATTGATTGTTGCCACCGAGGTATTGTTGCTCACAAGGTCAATAACCACAGTGCCTGTCGGAGGTGCCGCAGAGAGGGATACTGTAAACGTTGCTGTTCCGTTCTCTGCAACAGTAACACTGACCGGGTTGACAACTATCACCGCGACATCATTGTTCACGATTGTGACAGGGATGTTGATGTCAGGCAGCGGATCAAACGGGTCGAATGAGAGAGCATCATTGACTGACAGGATAACATTGTCCGTCAGATCCCCCAGAGAATTGTTCTCCACTGACTGAAGTGTAATCACCTGGTGAGTTGCGAAATTGGCCGCATTGAAGGTCAGTGTTGCAGGACCGGAGATCAGCAGTCCGGGAATCAGCGTCGAAACATTGATTGTCACCGGACCTGCAGGTGCATTGGACAGCCACACATCAATAGTTGCTGTGGATCCTTCGGCCATATTCACTACTGCAGGTGAATAAAGAATGGTCGGGAGATCATCGTCATCGATTGTGATAACGGCAGGGGTTGCATTTACTGTTACTGCCGGTGATCCGGTAACGCCTGTAATAGTCACCCTTACGTTCTCATCAACTTCGACGACAAGGTCTGCAACCGAGGTAAGGGTCAGGTTGTAGGCCAATGCGCCTGCAGGCATGACGAAAGATCCAGAAAGTGCCGTAAAATCCGTTCCCGAAGTAGCTGACCCGCTAACTGTATATGAGACAGTCCTTGCCGTTGACACTGGATTACTGAATGAGAAAGTGAATGTACCGGTGCCAGCCGGACCAGGTCCGCCTTCAGTAATTATTGGGGTTGTCGTTGTAACGCTGACCGTCGAGTTATCATCATTGAGGATTGTGTATACAGAGCTGACAACCGCACCTGCGGCCACAGTCACAAAGGTATTCATGCTCAGGTTGATGGTCTCATCCGGTTCCACCGTGAGATCGCCCAGAATGGAGAGCACGGAGGCAGGAATGGGTATCGATACCGGTGTCGTGTAGTCCCCGGCAGGGATGTTAACCAGGTTTCCGGTCTGTGACCAGTCAGCGGATGAAGCGGTGCCGTTTGACACCATCAGAATGAGGCTGCCGGGCTGGTTGATAATGCCTCCGCTGACAACTAACTGCAGCGTTGAGACCGCTGCGGCAGCGTTACCCTCAGCACCGGAGGCAGTGGCGGATGAGAACGAAGCGTATACTACGTCATCGCTTATGATTGTGTAGGTGTGACTGCTCCGGCTGCCGATTGACAATCCAGCTGACGGATTCGAGATGGCGGTAATGACTGTCTCGGAGGGCTCAACCAGAGCATCGTCGATCACATTGATTGTGAAGGAACCGGTAACAGACCCGGAGGGTATTGTCACAGTTCCCGGCACAAGTGTGTAGTCGGCACCTGCCGTAGCTGTCCCGCCTGTAGCGGCGAAGCTGAATGAGACATCAGAAGTATGCGGGTAGTTAAGAGAGACCTGTACAGGAACAGATGTGATGCTTTCAAGACCTGAACCTGAAGGAACAGTGTAGTTCACCTCCGGACGGAAGGCAATGATGGTAAGACATTGGCCATCTGCGATATTAAGATCGATTGTATAAACGCCACCTGTCAGAGTGGGACGGTGCATGGTTGCTCCGGAACTGAAGTCACCGTCATCGTCAACCAGAATCCCGACAATCGGATAACCAGCTGGAAGGGCCGGCAGTGAGCTTGCCGGTATGCTGACAGTGACAGTGCCGACGTCGGATGTCTCATCGAACCGCCACTCCCTGGCCAGTCTGAAGGTGCCTGAAGCGGGAACTTCTGAAGTTGTCCATGTTTTGGCGCCTGCCTTGTTGTGGCCGAAAAAGAGGTATTCACCTTCGCTGAGACCGGTTGGCGATGTTACTGAAAGCATAGCTGTTGACCATGCATTGGTGAATGTTGTTCCGTTATATGCTGCTATGCCTGAGACATCATGGGAATGGGTTACTTCATATTCATAATGATCATCTGCGATGGGGATGAGGTACTTCGCACCAAGGTTGTTATGGAGCACCACCCTCTCTGCATCATTAAGCTGCCCGGAGAAGACTGCGATCTCGGTCATGTCACCGTTAAAATATCCTGCCGGATTGTAGATACCGTTCATCTGTGTAGCTCCCACCAGTGCATAGTTGGAGACCAGTGATGGTACAACAGTCGAGGTTGAACTGCCGGTAAGAGGTGTGCCGTTAAGAAGAGCCCCGTATGCAGATACAGCAGCTCCGGAAGGGTTGGTATAGTATATTATCTTCCATTCGCCTGACGTATGACCGTCGTTGAACACCTGGTTTTGACCATTGAACCTGACCGCGTCACTGTATTCAATCCCGTAACTTCTTACTGCATTGACACCTCCGGCATTCTTCTGACCCATATAGAGTCCGCCGTTCTGTTCGTCGGCCGGGGTTGTATTCCTGGCAACTATTACAACTGTTGCTGCATCCGTGCCTGTTATGCCGAGAGATCCGTTGTATCCCAGGAAGTCGCCCGCTACACCGCCCTGATCACTGAATGCAACTACCGGGTAGCCGTTGATAACATTCGGCGTGAGTGTTGGCACAGTCTGCCCCATGACAACCGCTCCGAAATCACGAAAGTGACCGGACAGGTCAAGCCAGCTTGTTACGTAATTCAGTGGCTGTATCGCGATCAGACTGTCTGACTTCAGCCAGAGCTGGGTATTGGTGAGGCTTCCCACTCCTCCGGGACCGACCTGCGCTGTGGCGGAGTGATGCGACAGGGCCAGGAGAAGCGAAAAGGCAAAGGTTAACAGGTGTATTTTCTTCATGACGGTCAGGATCAGCATTCAGGCAACATATCACACTATATATCAAACAATTAAGCTTACAACCTTCAAACATTTGCTTCCGGATTGTAACTCATTTAAAGTCAAAAAGTACCGGAAGCTAATATAAATATATTCCTATAAACGAAATCATCACTATGTTGCGTATAATTAACAGCGTTAATAAAATGATTCACAATGTGGCCGGATGGTTGTACGAAGAGGGAAATAATTTGTTCCGGCAGTCTGTTTTTAATTTCGAAAGCGCTATTGCGGAATAAAAAATAGAATTTATATTTGCACTCTCTTTCCGGGCGATTAGCTCAGTTGGTTCAGAGCACCTGCCTTACAAGCAGGGGGTCGTAGGTTCGATTCCTACATTGCCCACAGGATTAAGCTCCGTTTATATGGGGCTTTTTTGTTTTATGGATTTCTCGGGAACTGTGCCAGATAACTCAGGGGTCGGAAAGACATGCACCGCTT
>JAVEZX010000074.1:0-11555 GCA_034002785.1 Bacteroidales bacterium | reverse complement strand
TGCAATAGAATTAACTTTGAAATCTGGCGTTTTATGTATTTATGTCAGTTTAACTGACACATTTGCATGAAATCCGCAAAATGAACATGATGGACGCACATTTCTCACAGAGAGTCAATGATATCCTTGGTTACAGCAAGGAGGAGGCGATCAGGCTTGGCAACAGCCATATCAGTCCTGAGCACCTTTTCCTGGGAATTCTTCGCGAAGGCGAAGGGGTGGCTGTAGACATACTGTTAAATAACGGTGTGGACCTGCTAATGCTAAAGGGATCAATAGAAAAGAGCATCAAGGCCGACAAGCCGGTTGCAATGGCTGACAATGATATCCTGCCGCTTCTCAAGAGCACCGAACGGGTGCTGAGGCTGGTACATATCGAAGCCAAGGCGCTGAAAACAAAAGTGATAGATACAGAGCACCTGCTTATGGCTATCCTTCGTGACGAGAGCAACCTTGTGACCCGGTTCCTTACTGAACTTGACATTGATTACAGCCTTGTCAAAAAGGCAGTCGAGGCAGGTAATCCTGCCGCCCAGGCAGATTTTCCCCGCGATGAGGACGATGAAGGCATGTTTTCCAATCCCGGTCCCAACAGGCCGCAACAGGGAGGCCAGCAGGCCCAGCGCAGTTCATCCGAGACACCGGTGCTTGACAACTTCGGCATAGACCTTACCAAGGCCGCCGAGGAAGGGAGACTTGATCCGGTGGTTGGCAGGGAGCGCGAGATAGAGCGTCTGGCACAGATCCTCTCGCGGCGCAAGAAAAACAACCCCGTTCTGATCGGCGAGCCCGGAGTGGGCAAGTCAGCAATAGCTGAAGGGCTTGCACTGCGAATCACAAAAAGAAATGTATCCAGGGTGCTGTTCAACAAGCGGGTAGTAGCGCTTGACTTGGCATCAATTGTCGCCGGCACGAAGTACCGCGGACAGTTCGAGGAGAGGATGAAGGCCATCCTCAATGAGCTGGCCAAGAATGACAACATTATACTCTTCATCGACGAGATACATACGATAGTAGGTGCCGGCGGCGCAAGCGGCTCACTCGATGCAGCCAACATGCTAAAGCCGGCTCTGGCCCGCGGAGAGATCCAGTGCATCGGCGCCACCACCCTCGATGAATACCGCCAGCATATTGAGAAAGACGGCGCGCTGGAACGCAGGTTTCAGAAGGTGCTTGTTGATCCTACCTCCATCGATGAGACTATTGACATTCTCAACAATATCAAGGAGCGTTACGAGGAGCACCATAACGTGAGCTATACCCCTGATGCCATTGAGGCATGCGTAAAGCTGACAAACAGGTACATCAGCGACAGGAACCTGCCTGACAAGGCCATCGACGCGCTTGACGAATCGGGTTCAAGGGTGCATATATCAAATATTGTCGTCCCTGAGAAGATCCTTGCCCTTGAGAAACAGCTCGAGGATACGAAGAAGGAGAAGAGCAGCGCCGTCAAGAACCAGAACTATGAGCGTGCCGCCAGCTTCCGCGATAAGGAACGTGACATTCTCGACCTGATAGAAGCCGAGAAAAAACGCTGGGAGAAAGAACTTGCTCAGAATCGCGAAGTGGTTGATGCAGAGAAGGTTGCCGAGGTGGTTGCGATGATGACCGGGGTGCCCGTTCAGAGAATAGCACAGACAGAGGGTACCCGCCTGCTCCAGATGGCCGAGGAGCTCAAAACAAGCATTGTGGGCCAGGATGAAGCTATTGCTAAGATAGTCAAATCGATACAGCGTAACAGGGCCGGACTGAAGGATCCGAACAAGCCGATAGGTACTTTTATATTCCTCGGTCCTACCGGGGTCGGTAAAACCCAGCTGGCAAAGGTGCTTGCCAGGTTCCTCTTTGACACCACCGATAACCTCATCAGGGTTGACATGAGTGAATATATGGAGAAGTTCTCCGTATCGCGACTTGTTGGGGCGCCTCCCGGATACGTGGGTTACGAGGAGGGCGGCCAGCTCACTGAAAAGGTGAGACGCAAGCCTTACTCGGTTGTTCTTCTTGACGAGATTGAGAAGGCACACCCGGACGTATTCCATATTCTGCTGCAGGTGCTCGATGAAGGACAGCTGACTGACAGCCTCGGACGCAGGGTCGACTTCCGCAACACGATTGTCATAATGACTTCGAACATCGGCACCCGTCAGCTTACTGAGTTTGGCTCCGGTGTCGGATTCGAGACCTCAACTAAGAGAATAACCCGTAACGAGCAGAACAAGAGCATCCTGCAGAAGGCATTGCAGAAGACATTTGCCCCCGAGTTCCTGAACAGGATCGATGATGTGATCATGTTCAACCAGCTCACCAGGGAAGACATTGACAAAATCATTGACATAGAGCTCAAGGGTCTGTTTGACAGGATATCTGCTCTTGGGTACAAGATCAGACTCAGTGCACAGGCACGCGACTTCATGGCAGACCGCGGCTTCGACGTTCAGTACGGAGCCAGGCCTCTGAAGAGAGCCATCCAGAAATATCTGGAGGATCCCCTCGCTGAAGTGATTATCAAGAGTGCCGTGGCAGAAGGTACAACCATAAGCGTCGGATACACCAAGGGCAAGGAGGAGCTTTCGTTCAGGGTAGGCGGCAAGAAGGATGCGGAGGAGCCGGCAGAGGAGAACCAGGCAGAAGAATAGGAGGAGTTGCGAGTTGCGAGTTGCGAGTTGCGAGTTGCGAAGTGCGAGTTGCGAAGTGGAATTTTAATTAACTGATCTCCAGACCTAAGACTTTAAGACTTTAGACTTTCAAACCAATTCCCCATAAAGATCAAACTCACCGGACCCGGTTATCTTCACATCAATGAAGGTGCCGGGTTCAATGTTTCCGGCACCGGTGATGAGTATCTCCTGATCCACCTCGGGAGAGTCATGCTGACTGCGGCCCACGAGGAACAGACCCTCCCTCCTGTCGGTGATCACTTTCATAACGCTTCCGGTAAGCGCGGCATTTCTTGCGGCCGATATCTCCTGCTGCAGGGCCATGATCTTTGCCACCCTGCTCTCCTTCGTTTTCTCCGGTATGATATCGGTAAAATTCAGCGCCGCATACGTATTCTCCTCATGTGAGTAACGAAACGCCCCGAGACGGTCAAAACGGTACTCACCGATAAAATCAAGCAGCTCACGAAACTCCTTCTTAGTCTCGCCCGGATGACCGGCAATCACCGTCGTACGCACGGCAGCGTCAGGCAACATACGGCGTATTTCGGTCAGCAGACGGCGCGTACCTGCGGAGTCGTGCTCGCGCCGCATCATCTTAAGAACATTGTCTGAGATGTGCTGGATCGGCAGGTCTATATACCTGCATATCTTCGGATTATCCTGCATCATCTCCAGTATCTCCATTGGGAAGTCCGACGGGTAGAGGTAGTGCAGTCTTATCCACCCGAGACCATCTATTTCTGACAGCCGGCTAACAAGTTCGGGGAGCATCTGCTTCCTGTACAGGTCAGTGCCGTAGAGTGTCAGGTCCTGGGCTATGAGAATAAGTTCCCTGACGCCCCGTCCTGCAAGGAGCTGAGCCTCTGCCACCAGCTCTTCCATAGGAGCCGAGATGTATCTGCCACGTATGTCAGGTATGGCACAGAAGGCGCACGTCCGGTCGCAACCCTCCGATACCTTGAGATAAGCATAATGTGACGGGCCGGTAAGTATCCTCTCGCCGTTCAGTTCAGGACGGTATGCAAGTCCCAGCTTGTTGATCACCTCCTGCGGCCGGTTTACCCCGAACCACCCCTCCACCTCCGGCAGTTCATTCTGCAGTTCGTTCCGGTACCTCTCCACGAGGCATCCCATCACGAACAGCTTGCCATGGCCCTCCCTGCGGATCGCTTCGGCATGCCTGATTATGGTGTCGACACTCTCTTCCCTGGCATCATGGATGAATCCGCATGTATTTATGATTGTAATATCAGCGGCACCGGACGAATCAGCTTCAACCCGGTAGCCGCCAGCCTCAAGTTGACGCATGAGCTTCTGTGAATCGACTGTATTTTTGGAACAGCCCAGGGTTACTATATTGACCCTGTTTCCCCTGGTCATGTACGGTTGCTGAAGAGTGAATCGACGAAGGCATAGCGGTTGAAGATCCTGAGGTCTTCCATCTTCTCGCCCACCCCGATATATTTTACAGGTATCCTGAACTGGTCAGATATGCCTATAACCACACCGCCCTTGGCTGTGCCGTCGAGCTTGGTGATTGCCAGCGCGTTGACCTCGGTGGCAGCCGTGAACTGTTTCGCCTGTTCAAAGGCATTCTGCCCCGTGGAGCCGTCGAGCACAAGCAGTACTTCATGCGGAGCCTCGGGCACGACCTTCTCCATAACCCTGCGGATCTTTGAAAGTTCGTTCATCAGTCCGATCTTGTTGTGGAGGCGGCCTGCGGTATCAATGATTACTATATCCGTCCCGGCGGCAACAGCTGACTTGACTGTGTCATAGGCAACGGATGCAGGATCAGCGCCCATATGCTGGCTGACCATCGGTACTCCGGCACGTTCGGCCCATATCTTAAGCTGTTCAATGGCTGCTGCACGGAAGGTATCGGCAGCTCCAAGAATTACGCTTCGACCGGCTTGCCTGAAGTTATAGGCCAGCTTGGCTATGGTGGTTGTCTTGCCTACGCCGTTGACGCCCACTACAAGAATCACATAGGGTTTCGCTGGAAGCGGGGCATCAAATCCCGATGAGACATCATGCGTGCTGCTGTTCTCCTCCAGCAGTCCTGCGATCTCCTCACGCAGGATTTCATTGAGTTCAGAGGTGCCGACATACTTATCGCGTGCAACCCGTTTCGAGACCCTGTCAATTATCCTCAGGGTCGTATCCACTCCCACGTCGGATGAGACGAGGACCTCCTCGAGGTTGTCAAGCACCTCGTCATCGATCTTCGATTTCCCGGCCACAGCCCTGGTGAGCCGCGAGAAGACGTTCTCACGTGTCTTGCTCAGACCGCGGTCAAGAATCTCCTTCTCCTCTTTCCTGAATAACCCGAATAATGCCATTACTCAAATGTTGGTGCCTCAAAAGTAAAAAAAGAGACGCACTAATTGGCGTCTCCCGGTATTACATGATCAGAATGACTGACCTTATTTCTTCGTGAAGAAGTCCTTAACGTGGTCGTTATGAACAACTTCCTCCTTGAATTGATATGCTCCGGATTTATCAGACCTCACCACCTTGATGCACTTGGTGAATGATCTGCCGGTTCCTGTCTTAAGTGTTGCTACAACTTTCTTTGCCATGACTCACTGTTTATTTGATCTCCCTGTGTACTGTTACCTTCTTGAGAATAGGATTGAACTTCTTTCTCTCCAGACGGTCAGGAGTGTTTTTACGGTTTTTTGTGGTGATGTACCTCGAGGTGCCCGGCTGTCCGGATTCCTTATGCTCAGTGCATTCAAGGATAACCTGTACCCTGTTGCCTTTGCTCTTCTTTGCCATTTTCTCTCCGGTTTAAAATTAGTTGATAATGAATCCTTTTTCCTGTGCTTCCTTAAGAACTGATGCCAGACCGTTCTTGTTGATGTTTCTCATTCCTGCTGCTGACACCTTAAGGGTGATCCACCTGTTCTCCTCGGGAAGAAAATACCTCTTCGTGAACAGGTTGGCCATGAACTTTCTTTTGGTCCTCCTCTTCGAGTGGGAGACATTATTCCCAACCACTGCTTTCTTTCCGGTGACCTGACAAACCTTTGACATTATTATCCTGTTTTTACGTGTTCTGAAAACTCCAAAAATCGGTTCGCAAAATACGTGATTTTTATTCTATTAAACAAATAATAGACGCATTTTTTTCCAACACTCCGGTTTAAGGGGTGTTTAACGACTGATAATCTGCTTTCTGAGAAGGTTGAGAGCAGTGTAAGCTGAGCGCGAAATATTGATTGTCCGGTCGTCTGCAAACCTGTGTCTCTCAGCTGTTACGCCATTCCGGGATGCAATTGCAATCCATACGGTTCCGACCGGCTTTTCGGGTGTGCCTCCGTCAGGCCCTGCAATTCCTGTAACTGCTATGGAGTAGTCAGTTTTCGCAAGGCGAAGCATCCCCACTGCCATCTCACGGGCTGTCTCTTCACTTACTGCCCCGAACCGGCTGATAGTCGCTGGACTTACCCCCAGAACTCCTGTCTTGACCGAATTGTCATATGCAACCACCGATCCTGTGAACCATCCCGAACTGCCCGGAACCGAGGTAATCAGCGAGGCAATCTTTCCCCCTGTGCAGCTCTCAGCAGTTGACAATGTTAACTTATTGTGAAGCAGTAGCCTGCCAACGACTTCCTCAAGTGTCACTTCATCCTCTCCGTAGATTACGTCCGGGATGATTTCATACAGTTTCCGTACCTGCTCCTCAACGATCCGGCGCACATCTTCCCCGTCATCTCCCGTGCCGGAAAGCCGAAGCTTGATCACCCCGTGTGCAGGCAGATATGCAAGCCTGACACTGTCGGGCAACTGCGACTCGAAGCCGTCGAGTCTCTCTGCCAGCTTTGCCTCGAAGGTCCCGTATGTCATTATATTACGGTGAACTATGGTCCTGCCTCCAGGCATCGATTCCAGCATGGGAAGGACATGAGTTTGCATTATATGCTTCATCTCGAAGGGCACGCCCGGCATTGACACAATGATACTGCCATCCTTATCGAACAACATCCCGGGTGCTGTCCCTGAATGGTTTGCCAGTACCCGGCAGCACTCCGGCACCAGAGCCTGCCGGCGGTTGTTTTCGTTCATCTCCAGGTTTCGCCTTGCGATACGCTCAGATATCTCCGCCAGCACCTCAGGGTCCATAACCAGCCTGCTGCCAAAATATTCCGCCAGTGTCTCCTTTGTTATGTCATCGCTGGTGGGACCCAGACCGCCGGTCATCAGCACCAGCGGTGCCCGGCCCAGCGCCTCATCGAGGGCGTTGATTATCTCCTCCCTCCTGTCCGGTATCGATGTAATGCGGTTGACTCTTATTCCTCTCATGCTGAGTTGCATGCCCATCCATGCCGAGTTGGTGTCAACTGTCTGCCCGATAAGGATTTCGTCCCCCACGGTGATGATCTCTGCGCTGTTCATATCTTGTCTGCCTGCTCTGATGAAGGAGGCAAAATTATCAATATTTTGTGTCACTTAATCAGATATGTACAGATGAATGATGAGAGGGCACTTATAGAGGAAGTGAGCAGATTTGTGATGGCGGCGGTGCAGAGTCATGACAGCGGGCATGGCTGGTCACATATTGAAAGAGTGGTCAGGCTGGCGCTTCATATCCATGACTGTGAAGGCCGGGGCGACAGGCTGACGGTTGAACTCGGGGCTCTGCTGCACGATGTGGGTGACCATAAATTTGCCGCACTTGACGGACCGGAGGAGATACGAAAATTACTTGGCAGCCTGGGCGTCAGCAGCGAAGTTATGGCCGAAGTGGTCAGAATCAATGAGAATATCTCCTTCTCAAAGGGAAAAAGTGCAGATACCGCGAGCATTGAACTGCAGATAGTGCAGGACGCCGACAGGCTCGATGCAATGGGCGCCATCGGCATAGCCAGGGCCTTCAATTACGGAGGCTTCAAGGGCAACGATATATATGACCCACGCGTCAGGATCACTGACCCTCCTCTCCTACCGGGAACCAGCTCAAAATCAGTTTCAACCGTCCATCACTTCTACGACAAGCTGCTGCTCCTCAGGGACCTCATGAACACTCCCACGGGCCGCAGGCTTGCTGATGAGAGGCATGATTACATGGTACGCTACCTTGACCAGTTTTTCAGGGAGTGGAATCCTGGTAATGAGTAATAATCTGTCAATCATATGAATACTGTTTCTTCGCGCCTTCATGTTGTGGATGCGCTGCGTGGTTTTGCCATAGTCTCAATTATGCTGCTTCATAACATTGAGCACTTCGATTTTTATTATGAGCCTGCAGGGCTGCCTCTCTGGATGGTTTCTCTCGACAAGGGGATATGGGATACTCTATTCTTCCTTTTCGGCGGGAAATCCTACGCGATCTTTGCCCTGCTCTTCGGGCTGACATTCTTCATACAATCTGACAACCAGAAAAGGAAAGGCCGCGATTTCAGGGGAAGGTTTGCCTGGAGACTCCTCCTTCTCTTTCTGTTCGGCATCCTCAATTCATCATTTTACCAGGGAGATATTCTTATGATATATGCGGTGATCGGGTTTGTTCTTATCCCGGTAGCACGACTCAGTGACAGGAGTGTCTTCTGGATTGCCCTTTTCCTGATGCTTCAACCGTATGAGTGGTACAATTTAATAAAAGGGCTTCAGGATCCGGGTGCCAGCATGGCTGATCCTGCATCCTGGGCTTACTTTGCCAGAACCGGGGACCACATTACAGGCGATTCCCTCCTGAGACTCTTGAAAGGAAACCTCACAATCGGAAAGCCTGCTGTACTTTACTGGAACTGGGAAAACGGCAGGGTCTTTCAGACAGCGTCACTCTTCATGTTCGGCCTCCTGGCTGGCCGCAGGAGATTATTTACAGATTCAGATACATCACGGAAGTTCTGGATAACGACTCTCCTGGTTGCATCTTTGGCGTTCATTCCTCTCTTCATCACAAAAACACATATTGCCGGATGGCTTGGGCAGGAGGCTCTTAGCCGCCCTGCATCTGTAATTGTGACGTCATGGTCCAACATGGCCTTTATGCTTGTGCTGGTTTCGGGGTTTGTTTTGCTCTTCCGGCATCCAGGCTTTCACGGGACACTTAACATCTTCTCATCTTATGGCCGTATGAGCCTGTCAAACTATGTCCTGCAATCAGTTCTGGGCTCTTTCATTTATTACGGTTACGGCCTCGGCATGTACAAATATACCGGTGCAACCTGGTGTCTGGCAATTGGAATACTTCTGGCTGTGATCCAGGGATACTTAAGCTTCTGGTGGTTCCGGCATCATACAAAGGGTCCTCTTGAGACACTATGGCACAAGGCTACGTGGATAGGATCAAAATAAGCACAGGAATGTTTCAGGTGACCGATCAAAATCGGTTATTTAATGTTAATTTTACATATATAATTAAAACACAAGAGAAATGTTCTATGCACTGTTAATTATCATTGCTGTCGTGGCCCTGCTGGCAGTAAGCCTTTACAACCGCCTCGTGCGGCTGAGAAACAACAGGGAGAATGCATTTGCAGATATCGATGTGCAGCTCAAACAGAGGCTTGACCTCATCCCGCAGCTGGTGGAGGCAGTCAAGGCTTACATGAAGCATGAAAGCACTGTCCTGACTGATATCACCAATGCCCGCGCCAATGCGATGCAGGCAAAGGGTATCGATGAGAAGATCGCGGCCGATGGCAAACTCTCTTCAGCCCTGCAGGGACTGAGGGTTGCCGTGGAAGCATACCCGGACCTCAAGGCCAGCACAAATTTCATCCAGTTGCAGGAGGAGATCTCGGACATCGAAAACAAGCTCGCTGCTGCCCGCAGATTCTTCAACTCGGCAACTAAGGAACTTAACAACGCAGTTGAAACCTTCCCGTCAAACCTTGTAGCAGGGATGTTTGGGTTCAAGCGTGAAACGATGTATGACCTGGCTGAATCCAGGGCACAGGCAGAGGAGACGCCCAAACTGAATTTCTGACAGGAATGAAGTATATTGGGCTCGACAGTCAGATCCGGAGCAATAACTTCAAGTCTGTCATTTTGCTCATCCTTTTTCCCCTTGTGATACTTGGACTGGTATGGCTCTTCATCTTCCTCGTTCAACCGGCCTCCGCCCCCAGGCTGGATATGGCCAACCAGATTTTTTTGAGATCAATACCCTGGGTATTAGTCGGTGTTACTGTCTGGTTTGTGATCGCGTGGTTTTCTCACACCACCATGATTGAAAAGGCCACCGGTTCCGTCCCCCTTGCCCGGAAGGAGAACAAGCGCATCTATAACCTGGTTGAAAACCTGTGCATCGGAAGCGGTATGCCAATGCCAAAGATCAACGTCATTAATGACGACTCACTGAATGCCTTTGCCAGCGGCATCAACACACCGACTTTCACAGTATCACTCTCGAGGGGCATAATAGACAAACTTGATGACGCCGAGCTCGAAGCCGTGATTGCTCATGAGCTGACTCACATTCGTAACCGGGATGTAAGGCTCCTCATCGTTTCTATAATTTTTGTGGGCATATTTGCCTTCATCACTGAAGCCCTTGTTCGCACCACCCGCTTCAGCGGAGGCAGCAACAGGAAAGACGGCAGGGCTGTGGTTATCGCACTGCTGCTCGCCGCAGTAGGGTACTTCCTCTCCTCCGTGTTCCGGTTTGCTATTTCGCGCCAGCGCGAATATATGGCCGATGCGGGCTCCGCAAACATGACCAGGAATCCACTTGCCCTGGCTTCAGCGCTGGAAAAGATTTCAATCGATCCTACTATTGAAGCTGTCAGGCGCAATGATGTGGCGCAGATGTTCATTGATAACCCGGAACCTAAAAAAGATAGACCTGTCTCCTTTTCGTTCGGCTCCATATTCATGACTCATCCGCCGATAGAAAAGCGGATTGCTTTGCTGAGACAGTTCTGAATCAGCCACTTGAAGCAATGGCACTTAACAAGAACAGAATATACGAGATCATCTTTGAGGCTGACACCCGCGAAGGCAAACTCTTTGACGTTACAATTATAGGGCTTATCCTTCTCAGTGTCCTGCTGGTGATCCTGGACAGTATCGCATCTGTCCGGGAGCGGTTCGGCGTGACAATACATATCATCGAATGGTTCATCACCGGAGTCTTCCTTTTAGAGTACATACTCCGCATCTGGGTTCTTGAGAAACCGGTCAGATATATCTTCAGTTTCTATGGCATAATAGATCTTATGGCCATACTGCCCAATTTTCTTGGGCTGATACTTGCTGGGGGACAGAGCCTGATGGTTGTAAGGGCTGTGAGGCTGCTGAGAGTCTTCCGGATCTTCAAGCTGAGCCGCTATACCTCGGCGGGACGGACGCTGATGAGAGCCCTCTACAGGAGCCGTGAGAAGATATTCATGTTCATCTCCGTCATTGTCACCCTGGTGGTGATCTTCGGAACCATAATGTACCTTGTCGAGGGAGAAGCGAATGGCTTCACCAGCATCCCGGTTAGCATCTACTGGGCTGTGGTAACCCTCACCACTGTTGGCTACGGTGACATATCCCCTGCGACGGGATTTGGACAGTTTCTGGCAAGCATTGTTATGATCATGGGTTATGCAATCATTGCCGTACCGACGGGAATCGTCACCTCTGAGATGCTGAGGATGCCGGCTGAGAACAATACCCAGGTTTGCTCCGGTTGTATGTATGACAGGCACGATGATGATGCCGTGTACTGTAAAAAATGCGGCCTGAAGCTCGACAAACCGGAAGGTCTTACTAACTTGTAACAAAAATGTCATGAAGAAGTGCATGTTATTTGTTCTGGCATTCTTACCGGTAATGCCTTTGATTTCCCAGAAGTCTGATGCATATCAGACCGCTATCCTCAATGAGACTAACCTGAAGGCCGTCATGTCCATCTCTCCCGCAAATCGCTTGGCAAACTGTTTCCTG
>JAVEZX010000073.1:10530-11676 GCA_034002785.1 Bacteroidales bacterium | reverse complement strand
GAAGGGATGGCGACTTGAGGTGGCCTCTGACCAGCGTCACGGCATTACCGGCACGAGGGTCACCGTCATAGCTGACAGTGAGGAGGAAAACAACCATGAGCATGAGCACACTCACGAACACGAACACCCGCACGATCATGCTCATGACCATGAGCACACTCACGAACACGAACACGAACACCCGCACGATCATGCTCATGACCATGGGCACGCTCAGGGGCACCTTCATCCTCAAAGGAATCTGGCAGATATTGACAGGATAATCACCACAAGCGCCCTCTCCTCTTCTGTGAAGAATTTGTCAATGAAGATTTTCCGGAAGATTGCCGAGGCAGAAGCTGCGGTTCATGACAAGCCTCTGGATGATATACACTTTCACGAAGTGGGTGCAATTGACTCCATAGTTGACATTGCAGGCGCTGCCATATGCCTTGACTCTCTCGGGGTTGACAGGGTTTATGTATCCGCAGTGGAGCTCGGCGGAGGGATGGTCAGGTGCCAGCATGGCCTGCTGCCTGTTCCGGCGCCAGCCACGGAGCGCATCATCAGCGGTTTCCCGGTGCACACCGGAGGGGTTAATTTCGAGGCCACCACACCCACCGGCGCTGCCATCATCGCAGCAACAGCCGAGCCTGTTCCCTCATTGCTGAAGTATACAATCATAAAGAGTGGCTACGGCATAGGACAGAAGATAAATCCTTCACTTCCTAATATACTCAGGGTCTTCCTGGCTGAGACGGCAGATGAGACAGAGCGAGGTCACCGGGCACTGCTTGTGGCATGCAACATTGATGATATGAATCCCGAACTCTCTGAATATCTATCAGGCAGACTGTTCGCCGCAGGTGCAGGTGACGTTTGGTTCACACCGGTGATAATGAAGAAGGGCAGACCTGCATTCACAATCAATATTATCTGCGAAGAGGACCAGCTGGAAGCAGTAAGAGAGATACTCTTTACCGAATCAACCACTATCGGGTTGAGGGTTATCCCTTTCACCAAGGAGACCCTTCACCGCGAGTTTGAGGAGATTGACACCCGTTTCGGGAAGGTGCTAATCAAGAAGTCCTATTTTGACGGGCGGCTGGTCTCTGTCAAGCCTGAAGCTGACAGGTGCGCCGCCATTGCAGCAGCGACAGGGCTTCC
>JAVEZX010000073.1:0-10430 GCA_034002785.1 Bacteroidales bacterium | reverse complement strand
TGAACTTGTGAGGATTGAGGTACGCGATGACCAGTTTGAAAGGATAATCTCACCGGAAGTAAGGATGAGCCTGTCAGGAGCCATCAGGGCTCTGGGATTCAGGTATGTTACAATAGACGCTGAAGGTTATCGCACGGGAAGCATGAACAAAACAGAAGAAAAATGAATGCAAAGGAGCTTGAAAAGATACTGATCAGTATCAGGGACGGATCAATAAGTGTGGATGAGGCACTTGAAAATCTGAAGGAGTTTCCGTACACTGATCTCGGATTCGCCCGCATAGATCATCACCGCGAACTCAGGACAGGGTACCCGGAGATTGTGTACTGTGCCGGCAAGACACCGGAGCAGGTGGAAGCAATCTTCCGGGCGATGGAGAATCACGGCAATAATATAATAGGTACGAGGGCGGGCAGGGAGATGTTCGATTTCATTGCTCCCTCCTTTCCCGATGCAGTGTATTACGATGTAGCCAGGATCATAAGCATCAGCAAAAAGCTTGTTGCGCCTCCGGCAACGAAGATAGCCATTGTCACAGCCGGCACATCCGACATCCCGGTGGCGGAGGAGGCAGCTGTCACTGCAGAGCTGCTCGGTAATGAGGTTGTAAGGATCTATGATGCGGGAGTGGCAGGCATACACAGGCTGGTAGACAAGCTGCCTGAGATACGGGCATGCAGGGTCTCGGTGGTGATAGCAGGCATGGAGGGAGCGCTGGCAAGCGTGGTGGGAGGACTGGTGAACATGCCGGTGATCGCCGTTCCTACGAGCGTGGGATACGGGGCTTCCTTTGAAGGTATCTCAGCACTGCTGGCCATGATGACCAGTTGTGCCGCGGGGGTTACTGTCGTGAACATTGACAATGGGTTCGGCGCGGGTTTCGCTGCAAGCAGGATAAACAGACTCTGACAATAATGGCGGCAGAGCTTCTCTTATCAACGGCATACTTCCCTCCTGCCGAATGGTTCAGCCTCCTCGCACAGAACCGGAGGGCGGTCATTGAGAAGCACGAGAACTACCACAAACAGACCTATCGCAACAGGTGCATCATCCTTGGCGCTAACGGCCCTCTTCCCCTGATCGTACCGGTACAAAAAGGTTCATTTCACAAAACTGCCATAACCGACCTCCGGACAGACGACAGCAAGCGGTGGCGTGAGCTGCACCTGAGGGGCATAACATCATCATATGCGGCCGCTCCTTTCTTCGAGTATTATTATGACATGATCAGGGATGTGATAACAGCTCGCTACAGCTTCCTGATTGATATTAATAATGCGGCAATCAATGCTGTATGTGAAGCCATCGGCATAGATGCGGAGATTGGGTATTCGGAGGCCTTCGTTCCCGAGGGCCAGAGGGAGAATGATTACAGGTACTGTATCAGTCCAAAAAAGCAGTGCACTTTAAAGGGATATTCGGATATTCCCTATGTACAGGTCTTCAGTGAGCGCTTTGGATTCACCCCCCGGCTGAGTATTATTGACCTCCTCCTCAATAACGGACCAGGGACCCATGCATTGTTGCAGAGGTCCCTGGAAGCAGACAACTGTTAACCAACTGTCAGAATTTTAGTCCGACTGTAACCGACAGGTACTTATCCTTTGAATTCAGATTAACCGGATCACTTGTATATTCACGTGCTGCCCTGGGATCATCGGGAAACATCATATATGCCTCATAGCTGTTGAGGAAGGACATTGCCATGTCAATGTAAAACTTGTCCTGCCTGTATCCGATTCCAGCGCTGAAACCGGTTGAAGAGGCATCCTCGTTAAGTGTTTCATCAGCAAACGCAGAGCCGTGATAGCTGAATCCTCCGCGAAAATAGACGGGGCCGGTTCGCACTTCGGCACCAAGCCTCAGGTTACCGCTTCTGATCATCTCGGCGGACATATCCTCATTCTCCTGCTCAAATTCATACCCGTCAGATCCCCTGCTTAGGCTGGCTGATCCGTAATCCACCATCTCATAGTCTGCACTCAGCAGGCCGAAGCTGCCCAGCTGGTATGCGATGCCGGCGTTAAGACGGAAAGGTGTTGTGATACGATAGCGATAAGTCATATCCTCCTGGTTCACACTGGGTGTCGCATCATCGGAGGGATCAGAAGGAGTGTCATTGTCAAGTTTGACTGAAAGACTGTTGTAGAAGACCTCATCAATAGTATAGATCGTCGGTGTGGTGAACCCAAGTCCAAGCCGCAGTGATTCAAAGGGTCTGACAATTGCACCGATCTTGAAGTTCCATCCTGATCCTGTAGCATTGAAATGGTCTGTATATGTGAAGTTCACGAAGTCGAACGTCCTTTCTGCCTCATCAATCTCCCTGTGAGTATAATGGCCTGTATATGATATGTTAGTCAGGCCGAATCCGGCACCAATATAGACTTTGTCGCTTATATTCGCGCCAAGTGCCACAGTATGCTCGTTACTGTAACCAGCGTTGTCAATGGTTCTCTTCATCTGCTGGCCGTAAGCCGGATCCACCTCGCCGTAATATGAGAAGATGGACGCATATTCGTCAAGATAATTAGGCAGTGTGTCAATCAGATAGGTCTCGTAGGCCATCCAGGCCGTACCTCCCAGTTCGCTGGTCCGGTAACCTGTGCCCTGGAGAGCCCAGAAGTCAGCCATTGATCCGTTGTCACTGATGCCGTCGATAACCGCATTCCTGAAATAGTTATTTGTCCTGTTGAAGGTATATGCGAACGAGAGGTTCTTCACTCCGGAGTTGTTTCCTGTGGAAAACGATGAGACGACTCCGGCCTGTCCCAGGTTGAGTCCCGAGAAACTGTCATCGCTGCCGTATCCGTTCCAGTCAGTGTTCATGTCGCGGAAGAATACAACCGGTGTGATTGACACTTCCGTTGACCTGAATACGGCTGCAGCTGCAGGGTTAAGGGCTATGGCCGATATATCTCCCCCGAGTGCCGTGAAGGCACCGCTCATGGCATTGAATCTGGCTGTACCCTGGTAAAATATTTTAGAGTACCTGTATGCGTCATCCATATTCTGTCCGGCGACCCAAACCGGGAGCATCAGGACTATGGCGGCCACGAGTAAGATTCTTCTTTTCATTTTCTTGATTTTAAGGTGTACAATTCCTGTTGCTCCTGCAAAATGTGCGGAACATGAATCAACAACATCATTAATGGTATTTATCGTCTTCCGCCGGATGAGCTTCGCCCTGATGAGGAAGAAGAGGAGGAAGAAGAGGAGGAGGAAGAGGAAGTCCCGGCTGATGATCCTGAACTGTGGCTTCCGCCTGAGTACGAACCTCCGGAGCTGCTGCTCCTGCTGCCACCCGAATAGGATGAACCGCTGCTTCTGGTTCCTCCGGAGTATGATGATCCGCTGCTGCTGCGTGAAGGCGCTGAGTACTGCACTGAAGATGATGATCTTGAGGGTGTGCTGTAAGCCGGCGTACTGCTTCCGCTGCTGCGTGACGGAGTAGTGCTGCGGTTGTAAACCGTCCCGCTGCTCTGCGTGCTTGTACCGGTGGTACTGCGGGTGGTATTGTATGATGGCCTGGAACTAACCCTGGGGTTGTTGTAGCTGGGAGTATAGCTCCTCTCGGAGGGCTGGTACTGCGGCCTGTTTACCGTCTGAGTCTGGGTCCTGACCGGAGTCTGGTACTGGGTGCGAGTCTGCGTACTGGTCTCAGTTGTTCTTCCCTGTGACTGGGTACGCGTTTGAGTGGTTGTCTCAGCCGGCCTTCCCTGTGACTGGGTACGGGTCTGGGTCTGGACATTGGTGGTACCTGTTTCACGCCTTGTATATTCAGGTCTCGATACAGTAGTGCCTGAAGTACCTTCCCTGCTGACCGTGCCGGTCTCCTGTCCGGTTCTCCTTGTTCCGGTTGTAGCAGTACCGGAGGCTGAAGATGATTCCAATGACTGGGGTAAGCGTCTGCTGTCCAGATTGCCTGAAGGTGCATAACCTGATTTGCTCCTGGTGTCTGTGGTTGCGTATGAACCCCTTGACATGGAGCTGTAACCGCCCCTGCGCCCTGTCTTGGTTACGAAGTCATCATTCCCGTAGTAGTATGAAGGATAACCGTAACCGGAATACCAGGGATAATAGTTGTTGTAACCGTAATAGTTGTAACCGTAGTAGTTGGGGTACCCGCCCCAGTATGAGTAGTAAGGCCTGTAATATGAATAGGGAGAGTACCAGTCATAGTAGAAAGGATCATAGTAGAAAGGATCATAGCCATAAGAGTAGGGTGAATAGCCGTAACCGAAGTTGAGCCTCATAGAGAACGGCGAATAGTAGAACGGGTCTCTCCAGTAAGGCTGGAAATAGTCATTGAAGAGATAGATCCTTTCGGAAGGGCTGCCATAGTAGTTGTTTATGACGGTTGCCTCAGAGGCTGCATACTCCACATATTCATTGTCAGGGATATATTCATCCGCTATCAGGGTATCGGCAGCAAAGATGTTATCATAGTACTGACCCGCGCTCCTGTCCCCTGCCGTTGCCACGGTAACAGGCGCCTCGGAGGGCCTGTAGTACAGGTCATCATTTGTAGCACCTGCGTAACGCAGCGACGAGCACGCGCTGCTGATCACAAGTATTGCCGGGATAATGTACCAAAACCTTTTCATTTTCTTCTCCTCCTGGTTATCTTCTCAAATTTATACAAATTCCGTACCAATTCAGCTCCTGCGGACAGATAATTGCATTGCTCCCTATTGAATTCGCAAGTTTTATCTATTTTTGGGCAATCTTTTTTTACTGAAAACAATTATACAAACTTTAACTGAGTAATGGCCAAGTTTCTTACTAGCAGGGAGGAAAATTATTCGCAGTGGTACAATGATCTTGTAATTAAGGCAGATATGGCTGAGAATTCGGCCGTGCGCGGCTGTATGGTCATCAAGCCCTACGGTTATGCCATCTGGGAAAAAATTCAGGCACAGCTTGACACCATGTTCAAGGCTACCGGTCACGTCAATGCCTATTTCCCGCTTTTCATACCGAAATCGTTTTTCAGCAGGGAAGCAGCTCACGTTGAGGGATTTGCCAAGGAGTGTGCGGTAGTAACCCATTACCGTCTGAAAAACTCACCTGACGGCAAGGGCATTGTGGTTGATCCGGATGCCCGCCTGGAGGAGGAGCTTATAGTCAGGCCAACCTCGGAAACGATCATCTGGAACACATACAAGGACTGGATACAGTCTTACCGTGATCTCCCGCTGCTTATAAACCAGTGGGCAAACGTGGTCAGGTGGGAGATGAGGACCAGGCTGTTTCTCCGTACCACGGAATTCCTGTGGCAGGAAGGGCATACAGCGCATGCCACCATGGAGGAGGCAAAGGAGGAAGCGATCCGTATACTTGAACTCTATACCGATTTCGTTGAGAACTTTATGGGTGTACCGGTTGTAAAAGGTGTAAAGACCGAGAGTGAGAAGTTTGCCGGCGCCATTGACACCTATACGATTGAGATGCTGATGCAGGACGGCAAGGCCCTGCAGGGAGGAACGAGCCATTTCCTCGGACAGAATTTTGCAAAGGCATTCGATGTGCAGTTCACTAACCAGGAGGGCAAGCTTGACTATGTCTGGGCCACATCCTGGGGTGTCACCACCCGGCTCATAGGCGCGCTCATTATGGCACATGCCGACAACAACGGCCTGGTACTGCCTCCGAAGCTCGCCCCGATCCAGGTTGTGATAATTCCGATTTACAAAGGCAACAGCCAGCTCGATTCAATATCGGAGATAGCGCTTGATCTCAAGTCGAAGCTTGAGAAGGCCGGCATCTCAGTAAAATTTGACAACCGGGATACTCAGAAGCCCGGGTTCAAGTTTGCCGAGTACGAGCTCAAGGGTGTGCCTGTAAGGCTGGCCATCGGTCCGCGCGATGCAGAGGAAGGCACAGTGGAGATAGCCCGCCGCGATACGCTGACAAAGGAGACCGTCAGCCGTGACAACATCGTGGAAAGGGTGCAGAACCTTCTAGGGGAGATACAGCACAACATCTTCAGGAAAGCCCTTGACTTCAGGGACGCCAACACCTTCAGGGCAGACACATGGGAAGAGTTCGTTGATATAATAGAGAACAGGGGCGGCTTCGTCCTTGCCCACTGGGACGGTACACCGGAGACAGAGGAGAAGATCAAGGACATGACCAAAGCCACCGTCAGGGCCATCCCTCTCAACAGTCAGAGGGAGGAAGGCAAATGCATCCTTTCCGGAAAACCTTCAGAGAGAAGGGTTCTCTTCGCAAGAGCCTATTGAGCTGCGATTTGCGATTTGCGAGGTGGGAGTTGCGAGTTACGAGTTGCGAGTTACGAGTTGCGAGTCAAGGATTCAGAATTGAGATTTGCGGGCAGGTCTGTGCAGCGGATGCGTGTATGTTTTTAATGCACACCTCTTGCTTTTATACTGAATAAATCCTTAATTTTAGACGGTTCAGTAAAAGCATTGATATGGCGGATGAGATAGCACAGAAAAAAATCCTGATAATTGATACCCTGAAGGGCAAATCTGTACTGAAGCAAAAGGTATTTGACAATACTGCAAATGCCTTCATGATGGTAAAGGAAATCCTCAAGAATCTTGCGCGGGAGGTAAACGGCAACCTCAGCGGCGTTGACCCGAGGATCAGGATGGAATATACTGATCGAAGCAACTTTGACGCCCAACTCAAGGTAGCGGCTGACATGCTGCTCTTCAGCATGCACTCGAACATCTTCCAGTTTGACCGCGAGCACCCTGCATGGAAAACTGCCTATATACAGAAGAACAAGTTCAACGCATACAGCGGTATAATAAACATTTACAACTTTCTGGCCGACTCCTTCAAGTACTCAAGGCTCGACGACCTGGGCTATCTTATTGCCCGCATCTTCATCAACCATGAGAACCAGTATTTTGTCGAAGGCAAGAGGCAGATGGGAATGCTTTTCACCAACTACGGCAATGAAGCATTCGGCCCCGAATCGCTGAAAAAGATCGTATGCACAGCCATAAACTACTCCCTTGAATTTGACCTCCTCGTCCCGCCATATGACACTGTAAAGATTGCCTCGGTAGGCCAGGCAGAATCGAAGATACAGCACTCGAGGCTGATAACGGGCAAGCGGCTGGGGTTCCAGTTTAACTCTGACGATGTCCTGGTTGACAATGAAACGCAGCCGTGAAGCCATGCTCAAATAGGAAAAGACACTCCTTATTTTTTCTGATCTTCACTCCTCTCTTTCTGCTCCCTGGTTTACCAGTACATGGGCAGGATACTTTTCTCCAGGATACCCTGACAAAGGCATTCTATGACTCGCTGAAGGTTAAGGCTGAGAAGCGGAAACTTACCCGGCTGCTCTACGATATGGTCGTTGTAACACCCCCGCCACCCGGATCAGCAAGGAAAAAAATGACGAATACCACCGATTTTGAACCGTATTCAGGAAGAGTCATCCGCAACGTGGAGATCATCAGGCTCAATGCATTCGGTTCGGACATTTACAACCCGGCCGAAAACAATCCGTCGAAGGCTGAAAAATTCATGAATAGCACGTATACCAAGACGAGACGGTTTGTGCTGACACATCATCTCCTGTTCCATGAGGGAGACACAGTCTCTCCCCTGCAACTGGCAGACAATGAACGTTTGCTCAGAGAGCTGGCATACCTGGAAGATGCCAGTATAACAGTGTTGCCGGTTGACAGCAGTTATGCAGACATTGCTGTGGTTGTAAGGGAAACTTATCCGGTTGGCCTGAACATCGGGCTTTCTGATTTAAAGAGCGGTACCGTGAAGCTGTACAGCCGGAATTTTGTAGGGCTGGGGCATGAACTTGAGATCAGCACACCCTATAATTTCAATGAGTATGATGTTCCGGGAATCGGCATCAGGTATTCAATGAGAAACATTGCACGCACCTTTTCCAACCTGGAGATGGCGTTCAGCGACGGTCTGGGAACCACCCGGATGAGTGGCACCTTCAGCAGGGATTTCGTCACATCCTCAACGAAATATGCATGGTCAGCGTCACTAATTGCAACCTATACCAATGAGGACCTTGACACAATGGCCATGCCTGCACCTCTCAGGTACACATGGCAGGATTACTGGGGAGCGAGATCATTCATGCTTGACAGGAAGAGCGTCACCAGGCTCATATTCACCGGCCGTTATACACATAACAATGTTTTCCTCCGGCCGGAAATAAACGATTTCTCATATTACAGGTTGCAGAACTACAGGATGATGACGGGAAGTGTGGCAGTCACCTCACAACGGTTCATAAATACCTCCCTGATCTACAGCTATGGACGCACCGAGGATATTCCGTACGGCTACATGCTGGAGTTGCTGGGGGGAAAGGAGAAGAATGAATTCAAGTTGCGCACCTATGCCGGAGCCAGGCTCTCATACGGAAATATATTTACCAGGTTCGGGTACGTGTATGCCGGCGCTGGCTTCTCCACATTCCTCAATCATGGCAGCCCGGAACAGGGTATGGTTGATGGCACGCTGAGGTATTTCACCCCACTGGTACAGGCCGGACGTTCAAAAATCCGCACCTTCGTCAACCTCTATTACACCCGGGGTATCAACCGCTATGAGGATGAATGCCTGTATCTTGCAGGCAATACATCCGTCAGGGGCTTCAGCAATGACTCCCTCAGCGGTGGCACCCGCATTATCCTCTCAATTGAGCCGGTGCTGTTTCTCCACAAGCCAGTTGCCGGTTTCAGGTTTGCGCTCTTCGCCTTCGGCGAGGCAGGAGTGCTTGAATGGGATGGTTTCAGGGAGGACGGCTACTATGCCGTCCCGGCCATCGGCGCAGGTGTAAGGATAAGGAATGACCAGCTGGTGCTGAATACGCTGCAGATACGGCTTGCCTGGTATCCCAACTCACCCCCGTACTCTGAAAAATCATGGATTGCAGCCGACGGCCTTGTGCGCCTCAAGCCTCCCCGGTTCGAGCCTGATCCTCCCGGGGTTGTACCTTTTCGCTGACAAGGGTGTTTTTTTTGGATGCCGGAAATCCCTATACCGGCACGTATGATTAACTTTGCGCAAAGCGAAGCACGATGCTTGTCAGATTTCAGGAATACGCCAGACAGCACAGGCTGTTCAGCAGCAGCAGCAGAATCTTGCTTGCCGTCAGCGGCGGTATCGATTCGATGGTGATGGCATGGCTCTTCCGGGAGTCAGGCACTGATCACGCTATTGCTCACTGCAACTTCTCGCTCAGAAAAGAGGAGTCTGACCGCGATGAGGAATTCGTTGCCTCATGGGCTGCCTCGAACAATATCCCCTTCCACAGCACCAGGTTTGACACCCTCTCATACGCCGCCACGAGGAAGATATCAGTACAGATGGCAGCACGGGAGCTCCGGTACGACTGGTTCAATTCCCTGATCCGGAGCGAGGGCTTTGACTCAGTGGCTGTGGCACACAACCTCAATGACAATGCAGAGACCTTCCTCATCAACCTCATCAGGGGAACGGGGCTGAGTGGTCTTACAGGAATGAAACAGTATACCGGCGATGTAATCAGACCGCTCCTGTTTGCATCAAGAAGCGAAATAGCGGCCCTGGCAGCAGAAAAGAATATCGAATACCGTGAAGACAGCTCAAATACTCAGCTGAAATATACCCGCAACAGGATCAGGCACAAGATCATACCAGAGATGGAAAAGGTTAATCCGGGTCTCCTGTCCTCTATTACCGAAACCATCGATCATCTCTCATCATCACAAGAAATTGTGGATACCTCCGTTTCTCTGCTCAGCAGTGATCTCTTCAGGCTAAAAGGTGACAGCGCCGAGGCTGATATAGAAAAACTTACAGCCCTGAACCCTTTTGTCCCTTACATGTTCGAGATTTTCCGCCGGTACGGCCTCTCACCGAAACAGACAACGGAGGTGATTGCCCTGCTCGGTTCTGAGACAGGCAGGTACATGTACACAACCACCCACCGCCTGCTGAACGACAGGGGAAAGATAATCATAACACCACGGGAATCGGAAGCACAGGCAGAACAGAGCTTTAACTCCATCGACGAAATGCGAATCTCAGGCCTCTTCAGCGAGCTGAGGATCTCGGAACCTTCTGATGAGGCGTTGCCCGCCTCACAGCTCACAGCATCACTCGACCTGGATCTTGTCTCTTTCCCGGTAACTGTAAGGCACTGGGAACCGGGAGACAGGTTCATGCCGCTGGGGATGAAGAAGATGAAAAAGATCAGTGATTTCCTGATCGATCTCAAGGTGCCGGTATCTGAAAAGGAAAAAGTGCTGCTGCTTCTGTCAGGTGGTGAAGTAATGTGGATTATGGGCTACAGGATCGATGACCGGTTCAGGATCACTGACCGGACTTCGAAAATCCTGGTGATCACGGTTTAAGAGAGAATCAGGCTCTTTATCAGGCCGTTACCTTTCCCTGAGTCCGTTTATGCCCCTGTCTGTCATCAG
>JAVEZX010000072.1:0-11698 GCA_034002785.1 Bacteroidales bacterium | reverse complement strand
CCATGGTATCAAGCCTGATCACGAAACTCCGTATGCCAACGAGAATATGTGGAGCCGGCCCCCCACAACTGTCAGCCTCAGAAAGGGCTGGAACAGCCTTGTGATTAAACTGCCCGTAGGAAGATTTTCAACTCCTGAGACACGACTGGTAAAGTGGATGTTTAGTGCCATGATCGTCACTCCTGATGGAACACGAGTGCCACCGGGGCTGGTCTGGTCACCGGAAAAAACGCTTTCTGCAAATAAAAACCACTGACTTAAGAAAAAACAATGATATGAATATTCAGAAGATTTCAGGCCTAATTGCCGCACCGTTCACCCCTATGTATCCGGATGGGGCGATCAATTCCGGGATAATTGAAAAATACCACAGGCTGCTTGTTTCAAACGGTGTGGTGGGTGCTTTCATAAACGGCTCATCAGGTGAAGGTGTCTCGACCACGAACCGCGAGAAACTGATCGTCGCTGAAGCCTGGGCAAAAGCCTCCTCCGGGAGCAAGCTGAAGGTCATCAGCCACCTTGGTGGCACCTGTTACAGGGATTGTATTGACCTTGCCAGGGAATCGGAGAGAATGGGACTCCATGCAGTGGCGGTAACATCGCCGTCATACTTCAAACCGGCAAATGTGAAGATGCTTGCAGAGTTTTTTATCAGGATAGCGGAATCAGTCCCGGGTATGCCCGTTTATTACTATCATATCCCGGTTCTTACAGGCGGTTTCTTCAATATGATTGATTTTGTCCGCGAAGTTGCCCCGCGAGTACCGAACTTCGCCGGCATAAAATATACCCATGAGGATTTCATGGATTTCCTGAGCTGCCTGAACTATGAGGGCGGCAGGTATGACATGCTCTGGGGGAGGGACGAGAACTTCCTTTCTGCACTGGTCCTTGGAGCGAGGGGTGCTGTGGGCAGTACATACAATTACGCCGCTCCTCTTTATCACAAGATGATGAAGGCATTTGACAACAACGACCTGGTTACCGCACGGGCTTTGCAGCAGAAATCAATTGACATGATCACCCTTCTTGGGAAGTACGGTGGGATAGCCACAGGCAAAGCATATATGAAGTTCACAGGTCTCGACTGCGGTGAATTCAGGTTACCGGTCAGAAATATGAGCCATGCAGATTATGAGAAATTCGTCAGCGATGTAAAGGAGCTGCGTATGGACGATCTCTTTTCAAAGATCTGAAAACCCGTGAATAGAATAAGGACAAATAATTGCCTGGTTATTCTCCTTGCCAGCATAAGTGTAACAATCAATTCCTGCAACAGAATGAATGTTAACTGGACAAATCTGGTTCCGCTTCCTCCGCCAGCGCCTGATGCTGTTCAGCCTGGCGTGGCAGGCCCGTTTGCCGGGCTGCACGGCAATACCCTTATCGTAGCCGGCGGCGCCAACTTTCCTGATACGATGCCCTGGCACGGAGGGAAGAAGCAATACCATAATGAGATTTATCTGCTTGACATGTCGGCCGGGGGAGGCTCATGGAGAATTGCCGGACCGGAGCTGGCGCTGCCCGTGCCTGTTGCATACGGGTCCTCAGCATCGGTCAGCGCTGGTGTGGTCTGCATGGGTGGAGAAACGGAGTCCGGGCTGACTGACAGGGTTTATATTATCTCAGTGGCAGGGGAAAGACCTATGATAACACCCCTGCCTTCGCTTCCGGTACCGCTGTCAGGTTCAGCCTCTGCTTCGGCAGGATCTGTTGTTTTTATAGCAGGAGGATTATCACCTTCGGGATCCTCTGAATCTCTGTGGAGACTGGATACTGAAAATATCGGAGCCGGATGGCAGAGGCTGGCTGATATTCCACTGCCACTGATAAACAGTGTTATGGCAGTGTCTGACGGGAGGGAATCAGCCCTCTGGCTGCTGGGTGGCCGCACACGCGGCGGGGGTGACGATACATCCGTTATACGATCGGAGATATTCAGATACTCGATTGCGGAAGACCTCTGGACCCTTGAGGGGGAGCTGAATGATGGCACAGAAGAACTTAATCTTGCCGCAGGCACAGGAGCAGCGGTAAGCGGGAGATATATCGCTCTCTTTGGCGGCAACGACGGTTCGGTATTTAACAGGGTGGAATCGATACTCTCGGAAATGGCACGTGAAGATGATCCGGTGCGTCATGAGGAGTTGAGAAAAGAATATATCTCATTGCAGGAAAGCCATCCGGGCTTCTCCCGCGATGTTGTTCTCTATGACACGGAAACAGGCAAGTGTTCACTGGAAGGTGAAATTCCGGGCCCCGCACAGGTGACCACGGCAGCCGTCATGACACCCTGGGGCATAATAATACCCTCAGGCGAGATTAAACCAGGAATAAGAACTCCGGAGGTCAGAATGGTGAAATTCAGATAGAGGCATATGGAAAGTGCGAACCTTCATGAGGTGGCTGAGCGGTACAGAAGCGCCCTGCTAAATGATATTGTCCCGTTCTGGATGAAATATTCCCCTGATAATGAATCGGGTGGTTATTTCACATGCCTTGATCGCCGGGGCAGCATTTATGACACTGATAAGTTCGTCTGGCTGCAGGGCCGGGAGGTATGGATGTTCAGCCATCTGTACAACAATGTGGAGAAAAGGGATGAGTGGTTGCAAATGGCCCTGTCCGGCGCCGGTTTCCTTGAGAAATACGGGCGAGATCCGGATGGTAACTTCTACTTTTCCCTTACCCGTGATGGCAAGCCCCTTGTTCAGCCCTACAACATCTTTTCCGACTGCTTTGCGGTGATGGCCTTTGGTGAACTGTTCAAGGCCACCGGTACTGCCCGGTACGGTGACATAGCCTACAGTACCTTCAACAATATCATGCAGCGGGCGGATAATCCCAAGGGCCGCTGGTCAAAGACCGTTCCCGGGAACCGGCCGCTGAAGGGCTTTTCTCTTCCGATGATTCTCAGTAATTTGTCGGGACTTATTGCGCATCTGCTTGATAAGGAAATGGTTGAAAGAATAGAAGAGGAGTGTATCGGAGAGGTGATGGATGTTTTTTTCAGTCAGGAGCACGGACTCATCCTTGAAAATGTTTCTCCTGACGGTTCTTTCTCTGACAGTTTCGAAGGAAGGCTGCTCAACCCGGGCCATGCCATTGAGGCGATGTGGTTTATGATGGATCTCGCAGAGCGAAGAGGTGAACCGGAACTTGCCCGGAGAGCCGTTGAAATAACCCTGAGAACCCTGGATAAGGGATGGGACAAGGAGTATGGCGGGATCTTCTATTTCCTCGATCTGAAAGGATATCCTCCGCAGCAGCTCGAATGGGATCAGAAGCTCTGGTGGGTTCATATTGAGACACTGATCTCCCTGGCGAAGGGCTACCGCATGACAGGAGACCAGCGTTGCCTTGCCTGGTTTGAAAAGGTTGACTCATATACCTGGAGCCATTTCCCGGATCCGGAATACGGAGAGTGGTTTGGCTACCTTAACCGCAGGGGTGAGATCCTTCTCCCGCTCAAGGGGGGGAAATGGAAAGGCTGTTTCCATGTTCCCAGAGGATTGCTGCAGGTATGGAATGCACTCAGGGTAAATGAAAAATTATAAACTTAAGGTAAATGAAAGAGACCTTATCTGAAAGAAGATATGCCTGGGTGGTCGTAGGGCTGTTGTGGGTGGTTGCCCTTCTTAATTACATGGACCGCCAGATGCTGTCAACCATGAAGAATGCCATGATGATTGACATCATTGAACTGGAGAAAGCCGAGAATTTCGGAAGGCTCATGGCAGTCTTCCTCTGGATTTACGGACTTATGAGTCCTGTTGCCGGCATTATCGGCGACCGTCTCAACAGGAAATGGCTGATAGTCGGCAGCCTGTTCGTATGGTCAGGAGTCACTTTTGCAATGGGTTATACTGATGACTATAATGTTTTATATGCGCTTCGTGCTATCATGGGTGTCAGTGAGGCATTGTACATACCTGCGGGGTTATCCCTGATTGCCGATTACCACCGGGGATCCACACGGTCGCTGGCCGTCGGGATTCATATGACCGGCCTCTATATGGGGCAGGCTCTCGGGGGATTCGGAGCAACGGTGGCTGAGAATCTTTCGTGGCAGAAGACCTTTCACTACTTCGGCATAGCCGGGATTATTTACAGCGTGATACTTATAGTACTGCTCCGTGAGTACAAACACAGAGAAAAGATAAAGAAAACTACCTCCGGAATCTCCGGTTTGAAGTCTGTAGCATCGGGGCTCTCGCTTCTTCTTGGAATGGTCAGTTTCTGGATGATACTCTTCTATTTTGCCGTGCCGAGTATTCCAGGCTGGGCGGTAAAGAACTGGATACCAACACTCTTTTCCTCAAGCCTTGGGATTGAGATGCCTGTGGCCGGCCCGATGTCCACTATTACTATAGCTGCCTCATCGCTGGTGGGAGTGATCTTTGGAGGAATCCTTTCAGACAGGTGGATCCTGCGGAATCTCCGCGGACGGATATATACAGGTGCTATCGGCCTGTCGCTCACAATACCGTCGCTTCTGCTGATAGGACTGGGCCACAGTTATCTCTGGATTATTGGCGGGGCCGTCCTGTTCGGTATCGGGTACGGTATGTTTGACGCCAACAATATGCCCATACTGTGTCAGTTTGTTGCTCCCCGGCTCAGGGCGACCGGTTATGGATTGATGAATATGACCGGTGTCTTTGCCGGAGCCTTCATAACGAGGCTGCTTGGTAAATCTATGGATTCAGGCAACCTGGCAAGGGATATGGCACTCCTTGCAATTCCTGTGCTGGTGGCTGTCATTCTTCAGCTTATTGTGCTGCGGCCTGTATCGGCAGACATGTCGTCGCACCGGTAGCAGGCATACTTCGGGGAGAACCACCGGGTAATCGCAATTCAGAAAAACAATTGACAACGCTGTTTCATTGACCTACCTTTGTCAAGGCATAAAACGAAGGGAAGAAAACCTGTGTTATAAGGGGCAAAAGAGGTTGAAAACCAGTGAACAATAACTTTTGCGGTATGTTATGCAATAACTGAAATTCAGGACAGAGGTCTAATAACAAAATCCCTAAATGATGAAAAAAGTGCTTGGTATTGGTCTGGTGGCTGTTTCATTGCTTATGACAGGCAATGCGTACGGTCAGAGTTTCGTCGAAACGATTGAAGACGCCGGACTGGCGGCTTTATTCGGAAATGAATGCGTGGTGGCGCTTCAGTCCGGGGAAGAGATCACGGGTAAATTTACCGGAGGGGTCTATGTGAATAACGGGCTTACAAAAATCAAGGTTAAACTCGAAAATGGCGAGAATGCAAAATTTGTCCCGGAACAGGTTGTTTCACTTAAGGTCAAGGCTTCTAAGTTAATGAAGTTGAGTATGATCTCTGATGCAGGCAGCTCGATAAAGGAGTTCGCAAACGCCGACCTTAACAGTATCGTCGAGCGCGAATGGATACTGTTTGAAACGGCAACCACTCCCCGCCAGAAGGAGACGAAAAGGATCCTCCAGCTTCTAAATCCGGGATATGACAGTAAGATTAAAGTATTCGCCGAGCCAAATGCCAAAACCGGCGGGTTGAGCCTGGGCGGGATCCAGGTCACCGGTGGTGAGGACAGGGTTTACCTCTTTGTAAAGGGAGGCGAGAAGGCGTTCAAGGTAAAGAAGGGATCCTACAGGGAGAATTTCCAGGAGCTCTATTCAGACTGCCCGCAGATGCTCGAACAGTTCCAGGGAGAGAAGATCCGCTGGGATGATGTGGCACTGCATATCTATGCATACAACGAGCTCTGTAAATAAATTGCTGAGCTGACTGCTTCCACTGCACCTTTACGGGGCAGACACTTTTATTTCAATCATAGACCAGCGGATGAAGCGAATTTCTCGCTGTAAGTTCAGTTTTTTAGTCATCAGGAACCGGTTTTCCCGTGAGTCATATCGAACTCCGGCCATATTTTTTTTCGGCGTCATGTGCACCTGACGCGATAAATACGCTGTATATCAGCGCTATACATCAGGAACTAAAAAAATAGTCAAAATTTATGCAAAAATAGTTGCATGACTAAGAAGTTAGTCATATATTTGCATTGAAGGATTGACAGAACAGATATGAAAGCAATGCAACTAACAAGGGCGGAGGAGCAGGTGATGCAGATCCTGTGGGATCTGGGAGAGGGACTGGTCAAGGATATCAGGGACCGGTTTGATGAACCCAGGCCTGCGAGGAACACAGTCTCAACCGTAGTAAGGATTCTGGAGAAAAAAGGTTTCGTGGACCACAAGTCTTACGGGAATGTCTACCTTTATTTTCCGGTTGTGTCGCGGGAGGATTATTCGCGGCACCAGCTTTTCGGGCTTCTTGAAGGTTACTTTGACAACTCTTTTCCTGCCATGGCATCATTCTTTGCACGTGAAAAGGATCTTACCCTGGCAGAGATGGAAGAGCTGATCAATGAGACGAGAAAGGAATTATCGGACAGTAAAAAGCTAAGGTGATGGAAACGGCAGGCTTTTATCTTCTCAGGTCAGCAGTATGGACAACCGGTTTTGCACTGGTTTATCTGCTCTTTCTCAGGAATGAGAGGTTCTTTCTTCTGAACAGGATCTACCTTATTACTGGTATCCTTGCTTCGGTCATTCTTCCGCTGGTAACGGTACGGTATGTAGTTGATGCATCAGCTGTTGAGGCTGGCGCGGCGGCTGGTCCCGTAACTGCAGCGTTGCATAGTGGCAGCTCCTGGCAGAACATCCTGGCATTGGCGCTGTTCTCCGCATGGCTTGCCGGTGCGGTGGCAGTACTGTTCCGGTATGTCAACCAGGTATTGCCTGTGCTTCGTGCAGCTGCTGTTGCTGAGCATTCATCCGGTTATCCTGTTAAGGTCATCCGGTCTGATAAATATCCGGGCTCATTTTCATTGTTCTCCTTTGTGGTTGTCAATCCTTCAATTTCAGAGACCGAGGCAAGGGAGATAATGAATCATGAGCTTGTGCATATCAGGCAGATGCACTGGTTTGACCTGGTGCTTTCATCCATTCTCTGTGCAGTTCAGTGGTTCAATCCTGCCGCCTGGATCTATTCGAGGTTGATAAGGCAGAACCACGAGTACCTGGCTGACGAGGAGGCGCTGCAGCGTTCCTCTGATCCGGCTGTGTACAGGGCTGTACTACTTAACCAGATCGCCGGCTCACCGGTAATAGACCTGGGCAACTTTTTCAGTTATTCACTAAACAAAAAACGATTTCTGATGATGAAAAATAAGATAAGTTCGCCTTACAGGAAGCTCAGGCTTCTGCTGATCCTGCCTGTTGCCGCGCTGGTTCTTTTCGCTTTCGCGAAACCGGAATACAGTGTTGCTGCAGGATCGGATGAACCGCTCCCGGCTGTTGCTGCTGCGGATAACGCTGTCAAAAGTGTCAGCGGGACCGTAAAGGACCAGGCCGGAAAACCGCTCGAAGGGGCTGTGATAGTAATCAAGGGAACAACGCTCGGAACCGTCAGTGACGCCTCAGGACGCTTCGCCCTGAAGGATGTGCAGGATGATGCCGTTCTGGTGGTCTCCTATGTCGGATTCGAGACAAAAGTGGTTTCGGTGAAAGCTGCCGGCAGCAGCATTTCAGTTACGATGAAAAAGAGCACTACGATGATTGATACGGTCAGCGTAGGTCCGGTGCCTCCGCCTCCACCACCACCTCCACCACCTCCACCACCTGCCTCAGCTGCAGATAAATCAAAAGCAGTACCGGAAGCCGGCCAGGGTGAAAGGGAGGTGTTTGTTGTGGTTGAGGAGATGCCGAAGTTTCCGGGAGGAATGGAAGCAATGATGCAGTGGATTGGCCAGCAGATGAAGTACCCGGAGCAGGCAAAGAAGGATGGAATACAAGGTGTCGTATATGTCGGTTATATTGTAACCAGGTCAGGCAAGGTGGAGACCGTTGAGGTCGAAAGGTCCGCACATCCCCTGCTTGATGCCGAAGCCGTAAGGGTTGTGGGTGCGATGCCAGACTGGACACCGGGAACACAGAGAGGCAAGGCTGTGGATGTAAGACTTGTCATGCCGATTAAGTTCAGCCTCAAATAAGGAATCGGGGGGAATATTAGAAACAGCCTGGCTTATTTAATGGTTTCTGCGATGAGGGCCGGTGTTTGACACCGGCCCTCACGCTATATGTTATACTTACTCTGTAGCCCTGTGAATCACAGTCTGCGGGAACGGTATCTCGATACCTTCCCTGTCAAAGGCAGCCTTGAGCCGCTTGCGGAATTCGCCTGCAATCTCCCACTGTTTCAGTGGTTTGGTGTCGCCAAGTATCTTGACCATAATAGCCGAATCGGCAAATTCATTCACCCTCAGGAACTGAGGGGGAGAAATGATTGAATCGCTGAAGGCCGGATCAGCAGCCAGCTCTCTGCCGGTTTCGTTAATAACCTTAATCAGATGATCAATATCCGTACTGTAGCTTACTCCCATGTCCATATTGACCCTGGCAAAGTCCTTCGATAAATTGGAGACTTTAGTGATTGAGCCGTGTGGTATATGATGCACCGTCCCGTCAAGGTTGCGCAGGGTTGTTTTTCTCAGGCTTATATCCTCAACAGCTCCGCTCAGACCCTCAATATCCACAACATCACCAATTCGGTACTGGTTTTCAAGCATCAGGAAGAGTCCTGTTATTATGTCCCGGATCAGATACTGTCCGCCAAACCCGACTGCAAGTCCCACAATTCCGGCACCTGCAATCAGAGGCCCTATTTCAATTCCGGTCTCCTGGAGTATCATCATGAAGGCAACAATCGTTATCAGGATATTCAGTGCGCCGCTGAAGATCCTTATCAAAGTGTCTTCTCTCTTCTTTTCAGCTTCCGGGGAGGTGTTTGCCTCAGGCCTCACCGACGCCCTGATTGCCCTGGCCACAATCCTTTGCAGCACCCTGTCAATCAGGAAAGCAAGAATTAATATGAGTATTATCCTTATCCCGTGTGACATTAACCACGGTACGATCTGTTCAGTCCATTTTTCAATCGATTCCATTTTATATTTCGTGATTAGATTTCCATTCAACTGGTTGGCATTATGATTTACCGCAATATAATAAATTGAGAACGGACATCCTTCCGGGTGGCACAAAAAAGATCAGTTATGCTTTACGGCATAAGCAGTCATTTCCCGGGTTTTTTTTTGAGTGGTAGGATGTATGATAACTGTATAAAAGATTAATTTTGGTACACTCAATTAATTCAGCACAGAAAGAAAAATGATTCTACTGAGCGGCGAAGTCAGCAACTACATTGTAAGCAACGGCAAAAGGTACTCCTACTTCGCGGGAAACAATTACCTGGGGCTGGCATCTCATCCTCAGGTCAAGGAAGCCGTTATCCGTGCTGTGCAGAAGTACGGAGTGAATTTTGCTGCGTCGCGTCACACGACAGGGACTTCAGACCTTCACCTGGAGCTTGAGAGCGCCCTGGCTTCATTCAAGGGAAAGGATGATGCGGTTGTCTTCGCCTCTGGCTACCAGGGCAACAGCATCCTGCTCGAGATCCTGAAAGGCAGCTATTCCACAATCTTCATCGATCAGTCGGCGCATGCCAGCATAATTGCAGCCATCCCGGCAGATGTGGTCAAGGTGATGTTCTATGATCACTGTGATGCAGGTCATCTCGACTATCTGCTTGATTATAACAGGGGCTCAAGTCCCCTGGTGATCACTGACGGCATCTTTGCCCTGACGGGCGAAATAGCCCCGTTGAACCAGATTTATGAGGTGGCCGTGAAGCATAATGCGATCCTTGTTGTTGATGATGCTCATGCAACCGGCGTATTGGGCGAAACAGGCAAAGGCACACCTGAGCACTTCAACCTGCCGTCGGACGCTAATGTTCATCAGACCGAGACAATGAGCAAGGCCCTGGGTGGTTACGGGGGATTCATATCGGGAAGCCTGTCAGTGACGGAGTTGATCCGCGAGGGATCTGCAACCTACCAGGCATCGACAGCCCTGCCGCCTCCGATAGCGGCAGCAGGGATTGCTTCACTGTCCATCCTCAGGCAGAACCCGGATCTGCGAACCCGGCTACTTGACAATGCCTGGCGGATAAGGGAAGCGGTTACGGAGATGGATTTTCAGACAACCCATTTCAGAACACCCATCGTGCCAATCATCCTGGATTCCCCGGAGAAGGCACATGGACTGTCCCGTTTCCTTGAGGAAAACGGTGTGATAGCTCCGTTTATGAATTATCCCGTCAGGAAGGCGATGCACCAGATCAGGATAGCCGTATCTGCCTCTCATACAGATGATCAGATCAGCCAGTTATTGGGATTATTAAAACAATGGAAGGATAAACATGAAAGCAATTAAGATCAAAAAGGTAATCATTGAGCCGCTGAATCTTGACCTCGAGGAGCCGTTCAGGATTGCCATCGGCACAAAGTACAACATTGAAAACGTACTTATAACCGTTGTGCTGGAGAATGGCATTGAGGGTTACGGCGAGGCCGCACCGCTTGAACCGATAAACGGTGAGAACCAGGCTACTGCCCTTGCAACTCTCAAGAGCTGCGTTGAATTCATAAAGGGCAAGAATGTAACTGACTACCGGGCCATATCCGCTACCCTTCGCGGAGTCTTCCACGCACAGGTGACAGCCCGGTGTGCCATAGAGATGGCTCTCATCGATGCCTATGCCAAGGTGCTGGGTATTCCGCTCTACGAATTCTTCGGGGGCGTAGGAAACAAGGCGGAAACTGATTATACAATTGATATCGTACCACCGGATATCGCGAAAAAGAATGCTGCCAAACTGGCGAAGGCGGGTTATACCGTGTTGAAGACCAAGGTAGGCAAGAAACTGACTGATGATATCGACCGGCTGCTTGCAATCAAGGAGGGCGCTCCGAAATGCGGTATAACAATCGATGCAAACCAGGGGTATTCGCCCTGCGAGGCCGTTCATTTCATCGAGGAGATGGGAAAGAACGGAATAAGACCGATTCTGTTCGAGCAGCCCGTCTCGAGATTTGACCTTGCAGGAATGAGGTTTGTGAAGGATCACACATCGATCCCGATTGCTGCAGACGAGTCAGTCTTCACGAGTGCGGATGCCATAAATGTGGTCCGGACCGGGTGTGCCGACTATATCAATATCAAGCTGATGAAGTCAGGTATCATCGAGGCGATGGACATTGCCGCCATCGCGCGAAGCGCAAATATCAAGCTGATGGTCGGATGCATGCTTGAGTCGAAGCTTGCGCTCGGCTGTGCAGTACATATGGTGGCAGGAATGGGCTGCTTCAGCCATGTGGATCTTGATCCTCATATCGAACCGGAGAAGGAGCCTTTTACCGGGGGACCGTTATATGAAGCGCCGTTCTACACGCTCTCGCCGGAGCTGCCGGGGATAGGGTGCAGTAAGAAGTAGGAACCGGCGTATCTGACGTGAGTGGATTACGCTCCTGCGGGGCAGAGGCTGTCAGTTGATTTTTTCCAGCAAAATATAGTCGAGCAGAAACTCATTTGTCTGACCGTCCATATTTCTGTTGAAGTCCTCATATCTGATTACCATAATGTTTTCTCCATTCCTGAGCTCAACCGGCTCCGGGTATGTGTAACCCCAGTCTGACCACTCATCCTTACCGCGCTGTGGATATACGAGTGAACAGGTAAACGTTCCGTTAACATAGAGCGACCGTATTCCGCAGTTGTTGTCAGTGTTCACCGGGCCGGTGCCGTTGGCGTAA
>JAVEZX010000071.1:9476-11942 GCA_034002785.1 Bacteroidales bacterium | reverse complement strand
TGTGAGGAACAATGATCAGAACTGTTTTCCTGAAGGCCCACTCTCCAAGATCATTCGTGGCTTCCAGTTCAAGACGGTAGTCCCTGTGGGTCAGGTTCGCATAACTGATTACCGGGTTCCTTTTATCAGTGACAATCCAGTCATTATCGCGTCCTGACAGCCTGTATCTGTACATGACCGTTTCGGGAGAGACAAGATCGAAAAGGGTCATCGTAGCCTGGAAATTATTATCGCCCTTGCGAAGCCTGTATGTGTCTGTTTCATAGGGGGCCCTCTCCATTGTGTAACCGATGCCTGAAACTTTTAATCCTGTGATTGCCAGGTGCTTTTTATCATGAAGGCGAAGATTCTCCGCGATGCTGTCGGGGAAGAACCCGACCACTCCTCCAATGCCGCCGAAAAGCATCTCCCCTGACGCGGTGCGGAAGAATGAGTCGGAGTTAAATTCTGAAATCATAAGACCTTCGGCCCTGCCATAGTTTCTGAACACCCGTGTTGCCGGATTGAACATTGAAAGGCCCTCGTTTGTGGAGAGCCAGAGAGATCCGCGGTTGTCCCGGAGGATGCTGTAGGTGATATTATTTGAGAGGCCGTCAGCAGTAGTCAGTATCTCTGTTTTGCCTGTTTCAGTGTAGAGATGACCCAGCCCGCCGCCCATCAGTGCCACCCAGATATCACTGCTGTCACCGATGCAAATATGTTCAACTATATTTTCGCCGTCACCAAGAATAAACTCCTCTGTTTTCTGAAGAGCAGAATCAAGGTGTATCACATGGCTTCCCCATGACCCCAGCCAGAACCCTCCACGGCTGTCTTTGACAAGGGAGAATCCTGTTCCCGGAGGGAGGTGCTTATAACAAAGTGCAGGATTCCGTGCAGCGAAGTCAAACCGGTAAACACCCTCGCTTCCATTAATAACCAGGCTGTTGTCGTCAGTAAGAATATTGTGCAGACCGGCTATTCCCGGCTTACCTGAACCGGGTACAGGATAAACCTGCCTGACATCCCGGGATTCAAACAGAAATTTGAAAAGTCTGCCATCAGTGGAGCCGAACCAGACTCCCCCTTCATCCTCTGCCATGCACTTGACATGAGGAATCCTGCCTCCGGGCCTGTCCGGAGGCAAGGCAAACAGGGTTTCAGACCCGTCAGCTTTTATCCTGTATACAGAGGTGTGATTGCGGGTTCCGATCCACAGATCTCCCCTTTTATCCCTGACTACCGGAAAAACAATATCAGGCGAATTTTCATCCTGCGGTCTGTCAGGGTAATGTGAGAACCACGGTGGGACAGGGGTATGTCTGATCAGCCCGGAATTATCCGGGGCACTGCCAATGTTTGCACTCCATATAGTCCCCGATCTGTCAGCATAGACACATTCAACAAATTCTCCCTCCCTGACCGGCAGGCTGGTCAGGGACAGGTTTCCCGGATTCCGGACAATTATACCTATATTTTCATCAATCCAGCAAAACAGCCTCTCCTCCGGTAACTGGCCCGGATCAATCCTGCTCTCATATATGAAATTCTTTGTAGCGGTATCACACCTGAACAATCCGTGCCTGCAAGAGAGCCAGGCCGTACCTGATCCGGAGACATAAACTTCAATGTACATGTTACTGGTACGAAGCGGCAGGGAAGCAAAGCCCTGCAGGGATAACAAGCCTGCATAATTCAGTGCAACGGTATCGCCGGTGACATTTCCTTTATATACCCTGAAATCTGTTCCGTCACTCAACAGGTACCATAAATTGCCCCTGTTGTCAAAGGCAATATGCGGAGATTGATACTGCGGGCCGGTGATCACGGACCCGCCCCTGATAATCCTGACCGGAACAGGTTCAGGGGTTGCCGGATCATACTTAAGCAGGATAGTGTCAAGGGCAATCCATATGTTACCGGAAGTGTCAAGGGTGAGGTCTCCCGCTTTCGCATCCCTGTAATAACCCCTGAGCCCTGGGACGAAGCTATCGTCTGCTCTGTCATACACAAATACAGGCCGGCTGTTTGTATGTACCCAAACATTATCAAGACGGTCAGTGACAACTTTTGACGGCATAAAAAACGGCAGGGATCCCGGATCATCAGGATCATGACGGTAGTTTCTGAATTCATTCCCGTCAAAACGGCTGAGCCCGTCCCAGGTGACAAGCCATAAAAAGCCTGTTGTGTCCCGGGTTATGCTGTAGATGACATTATGTGGCAGGCCGTGTTCAGTTGTGAATCTTTTGCGCTGATATTCCTGAGGGTAGCCCTGACAATAAAGGTTTCCGGCAATGGCAACCAGAAGTGACACAACAGAAGGGATCCTGAATTTCATCTGCGGGCGGATCAGGGGTTTTGTTCTAAAATTCAGCGGAATTATTCCCTAAATTTAATAAAAGAGAGGTTATTTTATTATTATTTCTGTTTTACCAACTTTGTGGCAGTTAATGTAAATAAAAATCCACCTGAAATGTCTCATCT
>JAVEZX010000071.1:0-9376 GCA_034002785.1 Bacteroidales bacterium | reverse complement strand
TATGGCCTGAAGACTACCCCCTCTTTGCAAGAATTTCATCAACCGAGTGGACGGAAGGAGGCTGGACCCCCGAAGAGAGCGTCAGGCTTGCACCGTTGCTTCAGCAGGCTGGCGCCGATCTTATAGACTGTTCCTCAGGAGGGAATATATACAATGCGAAGATCCCATCCGGTCCGGGATACCAGGTGCCATTCGCAGAGATGGTCAGAAAGAGCGGAATCATGACAGGGGCCGTGGGAATGATTACAGAGGCAAAACAGGCGGAAGAGATTATTTCTGCCGGCCAGGCCGACCTGATATTGCTTGGCAGGGAACTCCTGCGCAATCCCTATTTTCCCCTTCATGCTGCCCGGGAACTCGGAGATGAAACTACATGGCCAGTGCAGTATCTAAGGTCTAAAATCTGATGCAGGACCAACCTCCCGCCTGCCTTTCCCGGGGGAGAGAATATTTCCAAGCATCATTGCAAGGAGGCTCATCAGGATAACAAGTGTAATCACCTCAGTGTTGATCTCAGGTATCATAAAGGCTGCAGGAATACTAAGGAATAGCAGTATAGTTATAAGACCCCGTGGAGCAAAGAGAACCAGGGGCATGCTCTTCATGCTTAGTACCAGGCGGAAGAAGAGCCACCGGACCAGGAGTATACCGGTTGTGATTACCAGCGCAGTGAGCAGATTATCAAGATGAAAGATTCCTTCAATTGATGTGTAGTATCCAAAAATTATAAAGAAAAAGGATCTCACAAGAAAGGTCAGCTCTCCCAAAATTTTCCGGAACGCCAGCAGGTCCCGGTTAAACTTCTCAAATTCAACGTACTTACTGATGAAGGTGTTTTCCACGAACCGGGAGTTGGATAAGGCAAGGCCGAAGACAAGGACAAGAAGCAGTGCCGGAAGATGATACATTTCTGCAAGCACGTATACAAGCACTACGAAAGTCATTATTATGACATAGTTGATATGATAGGTGATCTTGTGCAGCAGAATTGCCAGTCCTGCCGTTGTCACTGCAGCAATCACTATAGTTGCCAGGGCTGCCAGCAGGTAATATGGGACTCCACCGGTAGCCTCTGACTGGCTGAAGATTATAAAGTCAAATGCCATGATACCGAAAATATCAGAGAAGGAGCTTTCATAAATGATGAATTCCTTCTCCCTTAAACTCAGTCCTGCCGCTGAGGGAATTGCAACGGCACTGCTGATAATCCCCAGAGGTATTGTGTTCAACAAAGCTGAGACCGGAGAATAGTTATATACCTTTACCAGAACGATTGAACCCGCCGTTACTACCAGCGCCAGAAGCACAAGTGCAGAAAGCACCGAGTCACGAAGCATCCGGGCTTTTTTCTTATCAAGCTTCAGATCCAGGCTGGCATCAAGCACAATCATTACCAGTCCCAGGGTCCCTATAACAGGTAGCAGTGGCTTAAAATTGGGGATCTCGAATCCGGTGGATTCACCTATTACCTGCAACGCAATGCCAAGCCCTATGAGCAGTATCACTCCCGGTATCTTCGAGTACCTGCTTGAAATGTCAAACAGATATGAAAGAATAATGATTACACAGAGAACCAGTATGATATAATTCGTCATGGCTGATTGTTGGAAGGTGCTTACATGCCGGGATTAACTTCCGTACATAAGCAAAGGTATAAAAATGAACGAAGAAGAGGCAAACGCTATTCCTGGAGTGAATAGAGATACTTTATCTCCTCCGCCCACAATGTCTCATCCGGTGTCTCAAGAATCAACGGCATACCGTCAAAGCGCGGATCATTCATGATCAGGCCGAAAACCTCATCTCCCAGTTCCCCCTTATGAAGGCTGTCATGCCTGTCGACGCGGGAACCGAATGCCTTTTTAGATTCATTGAGGTGCATCCCTTTCAGGTACCCGAATCCTACAACGCTTTCAAACTCATCGAAGACTTTTCTGAAGCCTTCCGGGGTTGACAGATCATACCCGGAGGTGTAGGCATGGCATGTGTCAATGCAGACACCCACCCTGCTTTTGTCATCAACCCTGTCAATAATATGCCTCAGGTGCTCGAATCTGTAACCCAGGTTAGTCCCCTGACCGGCAGTATTTTCAATTACGGCAATCACACCGGCGCTCTTCTCGAGAGCAATGTTGACCGATTCGGCAATCAGGTCAAGACACTCCTCCTCGGTTATCTTCCCCAGGTGACTTCCGGGGTGAAAATTGAGCCTGTCAAGACCCAGCAACTCGCAACGTTTCATCTCGTCAATGAACGAGTGGCGTGAGCGCCCAAGGCCTTCGGTATCGGGACTCCCGAGGTTGATCAGGTAGCTGTCGTGCGGCAGTATCTGGTGAGGCTTGAAATCATACTCTTCGCATCTTCTGCGAAATTCATCAATGCTTTTCTTGGTAAGCGGGGGCGCCACCCACTGTTTCTGGTTCTTGGTGAAGAAGGCAAACGCCTTCGCTCCTATCCCGTGTGCATTCAGGGGTGCATTTTCCACCCCGCCCGATGCACTGATGTGTGCTCCTACATACTTCATCTGATTCAGTTTTGTCTACCGGTCAATCAGCGGTTTTTCATAGACAAAGATATCAGTGAATCCCAATCCTGCAAGTTCAGGATATAAAGGATAGGTCTCTTCTCTTGTAAAGAATCCGGTTATCATTACCCTGTAGCTATTCCATTCTTCAACTATCTCTACGGGCAGTTTGAGATTCCGTTCAATTCTCAGCTTCGCTCTTTCTGCTTCAGCCTTGCGGTAGTAGCTGCCTGCGTGTAAAACAAATCTCGGTACCGGCGGTGGCGGAGGAGCAACCTCTTCAACGGCCACTGGCAGGTCCGGCACAATCTCCGGCTGCTCATCCTGAATGACAGGGATAACCGGTATTTCCTGATCAGCTGCCGGTGTGATGACGGCCGGCGCCACAGGCATGAGGCCGGTTTCGGATTCATGCAGTACGGTTATATCATCAAATCCGTATTTTCTCAGAAGAGGGATGAACTCTCTCACCTCGTTTGTGTCGGCGAATCCGGTAATCTGGACCTTGAAGAGGCCACCCTCGTTACGGATTGTAACAAGTTTCTCGGCAGCTGAAAGCAGCCTGTTGCTCATCGATACCGTCTCCTCAATAGTGCTGAAGGCCCCTAGTTGCACCGTCGTGCCTCTGATAACAACAGGCATCGGCTCTTCCTTAACAGTCTCCTTCACCAAAGCAAGGGAGTCTTCCCGGGCCCGGGTAATCCATTCGCCCCTGACAGCCTTGTTTGAGATGACCCAGATCTCGGTAATACCCTGTGAATGTATTATGGGAATGTATTTCTCGAGGTCCGCACGGTCCCCAAAGCCAGTAATGCGTACTTTCCAGAATCCGTCTTCCTCGAACAGTTCCACGTTCTTGTCGAGGGCTCCCTCGACCTTATTCTTCATTATCTCCGCATAGAGCTTGTTCCGGAATGCCCCGAACTGAACAGCATAATAGTCTTCGGTAATAGTCACCAGCTCACGTGTAACCTCATGGATAACGAGGTAAGAAGTGTCTTTGGACACGGTTCTGTCAGGCTCCGGCGGAACAATCTTAAGTGTATCTTTACCGGTTTTGATTCCGGCTATTTCCGGGATATCAGCCACCGGCACCGAATCAGGCAGGGTAACTGTTTCCTCAATCATATCAGCCTTTCTGAGGGCAAAGTCGAGTCCCTCAATATAATCGCCTTCCACGGTACCCGCGACGGAGAATCCAATCGAGTCGGGCTCCGATACCAGGTTCAGTCGCCTGAGCTGTGAGCTGTCAATGCTGACACTGTATTTTCCGGGGGGCAATCCGAACCAGCTGTAATAGCCGTCATCTTCAGTAAGCGCCCGGCCAGTAATCTCATTGGCAGAATTATAAAAATTAACTATCACCCTGCCAAGGCCTTTTGTAACGCCCCTGTCGGTCAGCATGACCATACCCGTTGCCTCTCCCCTGACAAATACCGGGATCTCTATCAGCTTGAGCATATTGGGATCAGCTACCACTGCATAGGATTTTTTGCCCAGCCTCCACGATACATTCTCAAAGCTGGTTTCGTCAACTTCGATATAATACTTAACGTAAGGTTCGAGGCCGGTTATGTGTATTGTTGTGTCCTTTTCACTGCGCTCCAGCGTACCACTGTTCGACCTTATATTCAGTCCCGGAACCTTCTGTTCTCCGGGATCGTAGCTGCCGTTTGCGTTGAGGTCCAGGAACGCAACAACCGAGATGCCTCCGCGGCCAACATTGGTGCGGTTGTCAGCCTTCAGCCAGCCGGTAGGCCTGTCATTGATAAGGCTTCCCCGGGCATACTGTACGAAGGTTGACTGACTGTTGGTCTGACGCGCCGATATACCGGTCTGTGCAAAGGAGAAGTCATACCTCATGCCTACCTCACCCATTGTGATATTGTGCCTGAAATTCCGCTCCATGGAGAAACTGACATATCCCTTCTGAAAGACCCTTTTCTCCAGTCCCAGCCTGGCAGTCATGAATTCTCCGTCAGTGTAGTTGTACTGTGTCTGAGGCATAATCAGGAATTCTCCCGGGAGACGGATGGCAAGTGAGAGCTGGCTGTGAATGCTGGGATCTGCATTGCCCACAAAGAGTCCGTAGGTGGTCAGGTTCGTATTCACACCCATGACCGCACCGGCAAGCATCCACTCGGCAGTTGTATAATTGGTTAACGGCAGTACTATATTGTAGTACGACATCCTGGAATAGGCTGAAAATTTCTTTATCCTAAGCGGGACGGAGAGTGATGCCCTCTTCTCTTCCAGGTAGTTGTAGCTGATTGCCTTCTGGTCCTTATCGTACCGGATATAGTCAAGATCCAGCTGGATATTTGCGGGGAAACGGTAAGAGAGTCTTCCCCTGCCCCTTACTCCGTGAGTGTATTCGCCGGAGAGCATGACATTGCCCGGCAGCCTGAGCGAGGCATTGACAAACGGCATTACCGGGGTGGCGGAAACCGACGAAAGGTATTCGGCGCCAGCACCGAGAGTCAGGAATCTTGTGGCTCCGTAGCTAACGCTGGCCCTTGAAAACCTGCTCCATACGGAATCCTCCACAACACCTGCACTAAGCGTATACTCAACTTCTTTATGCGGAATAAAGTTGTACGGAATGGTCAGATTCTGCTCCCTTGTCCTCTCCTCTCCCCAGGGTCCGTAGAATTTTAGTTTCACCATTGTGTTCCCGTAAACCAGGGGCACCTCGAAGGTAAAGAAACCTGAAGCATCAGCCTTGATATAATCAACGAGCACATTGTTCACATACAGCTCAACTGTCCAGCCGGGCTCGGTTTTGTCAGTCAGGGTATATGAACCGAAGGATCGCCTGAAAGTGGTGGGTGTATTTGTGAACTGGACACCGATAACAGGATCATAGATTGACGCTGTTGCCTGCGTGGTGATCTTTCCTGCAAGTATCTGCCTTAAAAAGGAACGGTCATTATTTACATGTCGCCACAGGTAGTATTGCTGCTTTTCACTGAACGGATCACCGGCGTAGTAGTTGAGTGAGGCATTTGCCTCGCCCCCGGCGATGACTGCACCAAGCGCCAGGTTCAGCCTTGCCTGTGAAACACCGCCGGGCTGTTCTATGGCATAAACAGACCAGTCAGCCATCCCGAACCTGAAGGCCGGGTATGTTCTTTCAACTGTTGTATCAACCCGGATATCACCCTTCAGCCGGGTCATGTTGGCCCGCATCTCGGCAAGTTTCATCTCTCTGATTCCAGGTAGTTCCTGCTTCGTATCAATTGTCACGGTAAGATCACGGAACGTGAAGCGGCAGTCGAGACCAAACACTTTGCCGAACCATGGCAGGCTGAGATACAGGCCGTTATCGGCCCTGACCAGGTCTCCCTCTCCGAGCGGCCAGGTGCGGCCGTCATACACAATCCGGTTGCCGGGCCTGTCAATAGTATAAAGCACTTCCGGATTGATCCAGAAACCTTCAATTACATCCAGATTGTCATTCGGAACGTTCCTGATCTTTATAAAATCGAAAAGCGAGGTAACAGACAAATAGACATTTTCCTCCCTGATAAGGGCATCGATCTCCCCCATCCCGATGTACGGGAGTTTTACGTAGACCGAAATCTCATCATAGAGTGGCTCATCCTGTGCGCTGGCATATGCAACCGGAAGAAAAGAGAACACGAGCAGAAACCAGAGCCGATACAGGGCTGAAACAGAAGGCATCAGCCTCCTGTCCATTTCACCTTGGTATCTCTCTGTAATTTTCATAATATTCCGGATTCCCGTCTTATTCCCTTATCAGAGTTATTGAGTATGTTCCGGTATAGGTACCGGGCGGATTAGTGGCTATGTTTCCTATTGTAAGCGTACCCCCTACGAGGAGAGTCGTCTGCTGGGGCCACGGCAGCGTTGTCACAAACGGCGAGGCGGGCAGTGATCCGTTAATCTGCAGGGAGAGGGTACCTCCGCCGCTGCCGGTAAGGATTGCGGGCGGGGGGACCAGAACGGAGAGTACAGTTCCCGGATTTGCTCTTACGTAGAACATGGCAGGAGTATATACATAGCCCAGCGAAAGCAGTACGACACTGCCGCCGGCGCTTCTTGTGCCATCAGGCGATAGGGTTACAGTACCTCCGGCGGCTCCAGGGGAGAAAGCCCCGAAGGCAAGAGGCTGGGAAGGATTGGCCGTGACGATGACCGGCCTCGGAGGGGGCTCCTGGGCCTGCAACGGAACAGCGATGCACAGCAGCACCAAAGCTGCCATGGCAGACAACAGCCTTCCGAAAGGGTTTGATTCATGTACACTTTCTCTGATCATAGTCCGATTGCCAGTTTAACTGTTGAATGCAGTGTGCCTGTGACGTAGCTGACCAGGTAGATACCCGGCTTAATGCTTACATCCATATTATAGCGTCCCGTCTCTGAAATCTTCTTCACAAAAACAGGCCTTCCGCCCAGGTCATAGACAGTAATTGTACCCTCGCCGGAACTGACTGTACCCACGGTGGCCCTCAGCTGCTGACCAAAGCTGTAAACGCTGAAGAAGTCATCCTCACCAGGCGCGGGCTCAACAGGCGTGGTGTTCTTAAGTATGGCCAGCGCAAACCTGTTCGGATAATCACCGGCTTTAAGATCGGCCCTGTAGGGCCCGGAAGAGACGAGATCGGTATTTGCTCCTGTAGCAGCATCGCGGAACATTATCCTGACATTTTCCGGCAGGTTTTCAAGGTTACGCAAAGCGAATACAACCTCGCCGTCGCGATAAGATGTGAGTCCCAGCGGCACATAAACAATGCTGTCTGTCTGCTGCGGAAGGGCATTGACAGAAAGCTTCGAGCCGTCAGTCAGGACTGAAAAGAGGTTAGTGACCATCATGTCCGTGTTGAACAGTTTCAGTGCATCGAGCTCCCGGTCAAAAGCAACGGCCGCGTCATCATCAAAATAGACAACCATCGGGTCAGCCGATGCCGCATCATCGGTGAACGCTGCGGTAAGACGGATCAGGAAGCGATTCGGGGATGGGGATGACTTGAAGAAGATGTGCGACTGATTATTAACCCTGACACTGTTTGTCGCTCCCAGCACGCCGGTTACGGGATAAGTCCCGTCAGAGACGTGAACAAAGAAGCCCTGCATGGATGGTATTATGTTGTCCGCAACACCGTCGCTGGATATTCCGTTGACATAGCTGCTGTAGGTGCCACCGTACTCGTCCGTGGTGCTTGTTCTGAAGAAATAAAGCGCATTGTCAATGCCGGTCTTTGTCCAGCCGACAGCATTCCAGTCTACAGGCGAGGGATACGGGTTGCCGGCAAGATTGAATCCTTTGGTGTATGTATTATTGTTATTGTAGAGGGTGACAGAAACGCTGCCATCGTTTACCTCGCCAGTAACATCAACTGTGTAGGGAGTGTCTACGGAACCGAAGTTGACCGCATAACCCTCAAGCGGAACAAGAGGCGAGGTTCCGGTAGAAATTGGCACCCAACCTGAAGAGGTGCGGCTCTCATCATAACGGTAGAACATGGGCCAAGACGAAGCCAGATCCATATCATCACCGAACTCGCTGACCAGCGATGAGGTAAAGGGAGAACTGAAGTACCTGTAGCCAAACCGTGAGGGGAGGTATCTCTGCATCGTGACGTTGCCCGATACGGTACCTGCTCCCGAACCGTCAATAAGGGCTGTGCCGGTGGCATCGGAAACAAGTGTAAGATGTCCGCCTGAAGCAAGGCTGCCATTCTGCACCAGTACTGTACCTGTTACATTCAGCGGTCCGCCGAGAGTCACCCCGGCATTATTGCTGACAGTTAGGTTCATAACCCTGTCTCCTGCAAACAGACTGACAGGAACTGCCTGTGGCGTAGTACCTGAAAATTCCGCCGTACCTGCCGTTGCGTCAATCAGGCCAGGACCGGAGGCAGTGCCTAGGATACGAATTGTACCACCTGTTACTGTCAGGGATGATCCTGATGCGATTGCAATATCACCTGCTTCACCGGTTACCCCGGAGGATATTATTGGTTTTGCCGCAACATCCGGGATTATCACGCTGGTACCCGCATAAGGAACAAATCCGCATGACCAGTTTGCCGGATTATTCCAGGCGGACCCTGCAGATCCAGTCCATGTCTGGCCTGCAACGGTGACGTTGGCGGTGGCGGTCATCCCTCCACAGACTGAGGCGTCAACCGTGTTGGTTACAGTGTAGGTGCCGGAGGTACTGGCAGAAAGATCAATCTGGCCGGTGGCGGCATTCACGAAAACCAGTCCCGGTGTTGAGGAGAATGTGCCCGCAACCCCACCCGGATCAAGCACTGGCAACGGATCAGAACCGTTCTGGCAATATGGAGAACCTGTATAGGAGAAGTTGGGCACTCTTATGGTTATGTCAACGGACCTGGACGGACTTGTACCGCAGGCATTGGTGGCTGTGACACTGAGGGTTCCGCTTGTGGCAGAAGAGTTGAAATCAACAGTGACCGAATTGCCGCTGCCGTTTATCGTATGGCCGGTTCCTGAATAGGTCCAGTTGTAAGTGACACCGGAGACGAGGGGTACCGAATATACATAACCTGTACCGCCCCTGCAGACCTGGGTCTCTGCTGCAGTGAACTCCCCGGGCCTCGAGGCTACGACAGGGAAGGAGATAATCACCTCGTCAAATGAACTGCACGGTCCGTTGCTGATTGTCCAGCGCAGGGTATAGCTGACACCCAGGACACCGTTAAAGACGGTATTGTACTGCGTGCTGTTATCAAATGATCCGCCCGCACCGCTGACAACGGTCCAGAGACCGGAATAGGGTCCCGGGTCATTGCCTTCAAGGGTGGTGGTTGAGAGCCCGCAGAGCGACTGGTTCGTGCCGGCATTCGAAGGAGTCGGAAGCTG
>JAVEZX010000070.1:0-12025 GCA_034002785.1 Bacteroidales bacterium | reverse complement strand
CCGCCGGTGGCATTCCTTAGCTGGGTAATTAATCCGGCCTCTTCAATATACAGGCAATAATCGGCAATATTGTTCCGGCTGGCCATAAGGGCAGCAGCTATGCCTGTCATGTTCGGTTTAAAGGGAACGCTTTTCGCGATAATAGCCAGCAGTTGTTTCAATTTCCTCCCGGTTGAAACATTCATCCCGGCATACATGGGAATATCTGTCTCCAGGGTATGGTTTACGATCTGCTGCAGTTTCAGTTCAAAGTCTTCTTCCAGTGAAAACGGGTAATACCCTCTTTTCAAATATTCCTCAAAGAGCGGTAATGGATGCCTTATTTCAGGAAGTTCAACTTTGTGCGACAGAATATCCTCAAGTGTATAACTTCGGGAAGTCACGTGATGAAATAATTGCAGATATTCCCTGAAAGATAAACCCTGCATGTGGTACATGACTGCTCTGCGACTCAAATCCGATGCACCCTTTTTAATATCCAGTACAGAAGAACCGGAGAACACAACGTTCAGCTCCGGGTGATAATCATAAATCAGTTTCAATTCCCTCGCCCAATCCCTGTATTTATGGATTTCATCAATAAAGAGATACTTCCCGTTACGTTTTACAAAGGTATCAGCCAGCTCAATAATCTTGTTGTCTGAGAAATAAAAGTCCTCTGCAGTTACGTATAGAGCCTCTGAAACGTTCAGGTTCATTTTGATATGTTGCAAAACCATTGTCGTCTTTCCAACTCCACGCGGACCAGTAATCCCGATCATGCGGCTTTCCCAGTTTATATCAGAATAGATGTATCTGAGGAAACCGGTATCCGTCTCTCTCAGAAGCTTCATAAACTGTTCATACAATTTATCCATGGCCATCTGTTATTGCACAAAGATAAGAAAATGCACCATTAATGATCAAATATATGTAAAAAACGCACTATAATAGTGCAAATTGTGTTCTAATGTTCGGTCCTCCAGTGCCTGATCTGCAGTTCTCGATGCCCATGAGCATTCCTGCACATGTGGCCGGAAATCCCCACCTCGCAGAGGTGGAAGAATTGTATAGCCATGCCACCCCCCTGACCGCGGGGTGGGTGGGCGGGGCCCTGCTGTCTACAATTCTTGATGGCCTACAGCCATCCCCACTATTGCCTATTTTGACTATAGTTGCGCCAAACAAATCAGAGCCATGATAACAAATGACCAGATACAGGACCTCGTTGAACGCCGGGATGCGTTAAGGAGGTATCTTTGACGTCGACAGCAAGTTAAAGATCATAAAGGAAAAGGAAGAGATCACCCACTCGGCCGGATTCTGGAATGATCCGAAAAAGGCGGAGGAACTCATGAAGGAGATCTCATCCGTCAAAAGCTGGACAACAGCATTCGCCGCAGTTGACACCGCCGTGGAGGATATGATCGTCCTCTATGATTTCAACAGGGAAGGAGAGGCATCCGACGAAGAGGTGGAGGCCCAATACTCGAAGTCGATCGCAGCTGTGGAGAGGCTCGAGCTCCGCAACATGCTCCGGAGAGAGGAAGACCGACTCGGTGCAGTACTGAAGATCAACGCAGGTGCCGGTGGCACAGAGAGCAACGACTGGGCACAGATGCTCATGCGAATGTACCTCATGTGGGGCGAGAAAAACGGCTATAAGATCACCGAAGCATACTACCAGGCCGGCGACGAAGCCGGCATAAAAACAGTAACCCTCGAGTTCGAGGGCGAAAATGCCTACGGCTACCTCAAGAGCGAAAACGGTGTCCACCGCCTTGTCAGGATATCCCCCTTCAACGCACAGGGCAAGCGGCAGACGACATTCGCCTCGGTCTTCGTGGCACCGCTGGTGGATGATGACATCGTTGTGGAAATCAATCCTGCCGACATAACCTGGGAGACTTTCCGCTCTTCGGGCGCCGGCGGTCAGAACGTCAACAAGGTGGAGACAGCCGTCCGCCTGCGCCATGCTCCGACAGGCCTGGTGATAGAGAACCAGGAGTCGCGCTCACAGGGCCAGAACAAGGAGAATGCCCTCCGCCTCCTCAGGTCGCACCTGTATGAGATGGAACTGCGCAAGAGACTGGATGAACAGGCTAAGATCGAGGGGGCAAAAAAGAAGATCGAGTGGGGCTCCCAGATTCGCTCATATACACTTCATCCCTACAAACTGGTGAAGGACCTGCGCACAGGCTATGAAGCGGGGAACGCACAGGCTGTGCTTGACGGTGAGATCGACGAATTCATCAAGTCATACCTGATGGAGTTCGGCGGCAAGGAGTAACAGGTCATGATAAAAAGCATGGTTTAAACACCATGCAATGGTTTAATTTACAACCCTCAGCAACATTGATCCTGATGGATAAGAAAAAGAGATTATTCGAGCAGTTTCCGCCTGTCTCCACCGGGGAGTGGATGGAGAAGATCACCGCTGATCTGAAGGGCGCCGATTTCAATAAAAAACTTGTATGGAAAACCCGTGACGGCCTCTCTGTCATGCCTTTCTACAGGCAGGAAGATCTGGAGAAACTGCCTCACAGCACCCTTCTGCCGGGCGACTTCCCGTTTGTCCGCGGAGTGCAGGTCACCGGCAACCGCTGGCTTGTAAGACAGGATATCATTGTCACCGACTATAGCACCGCAAATGCAAAAGCCCTTGACATACTCATGAGAGGCATCACCTCACCGGGCTTCGTTATAGCTGACCCGGAGACGGTTACGCCTGAGAACATCGCCATCCTTCTCAACGGGATCCACCCGGAGAGCGTGGAGCTGAATTTTTCCGTAGCCGGTAAGGCGAAGGAGCTTCTGGCAGCCCTGAAGGGATGGCTCGGATCATGCAATGCCGACATGCAACAGGTAAGTCTTTCGGTCTCGGCTGATCCGCTTGGCAGGCTGGCCGCCAACGGTAAGCTGTGCGTCTCCGTGGAGGAGGGACTCGATTACCTGGCTGATTTGGTCAGGGAGTGCGCTTCAGAACCGGGACTCAGGTGCCTGGAACCCGCGGGAACACTATTCAGCAACGCGGGCACGGGTCCGGTGGCTGAACTGGCCTATACGCTGTCACTTGGCAGTGAGTATATGGCTGCACTTACTGAGAGGGGCATCAGCGCGGACGCAGCGGCAGGTGCCATGAGGTTCACATTCGGCATTGGTCCCGACTTCTTCCCGGAGATCGCCAAGCTGCGCGCTGCCAGGATGCTATGGGCAGCAATAGCAAAAGAGTACGGTGCCGCGAACGAGGCTTCGGCACTGATGCACATTCACTCCGTCACAGGAAGATGGAACAAGACGCTTTATGACCCGTATGTCAATATGCTCCGCACACAGACCGAAGCAATGTCTGCCGCCCTCGGCGGTGCCGGAACGATAACCGTCGAACCCTTTGACGCTGTCTTCCGCAGTGCGAACGAGTTCTCGGAGAGGATAGCCCGCAACCAGCAACTGCTGCTGGCAGAAGAGTCGCACCTCGACAAGGTGGCAGATCCGGGTGCAGGATCATACTATATAGAAGAGCTTACTTCACTCATTGCTAAGGAGGCCTGGAAGCTGTTCACCTCCATAGAGGAAGAGGGCGGCTTTCTTGTCGCACTGCGAAAAGGCATACTGCAGGAGCGTATCACTGCTGCTGCCGCTGCCCGCAAAGCTGATATGGGCAAAAGGAAAGAGATATTGCTCGGAACAAACCAATATCCCGATTTCAGGGAGAACAAGGCGACAACTCACGACACGGAACGGCTCTTCACTGAGTACAGACCTTCGCCTGACCATGAGGTTAAGCCGATAATCCCGGCTCGCGGTGCCGATGAGTTTGAAAAGCTCAGACTGGCAACTGAAGGGTCAGGCCGCAGGCCCCTGGCATTCATGCTCACAATAGGCGATCTCGCCATGCGCAGGGCAAGGGCACAGTTCTCCTCCAACTTCTTCGCGGTGGCAGGTTACGAGGTAAGAGACAACAACGGGTTTGAAAGTGTGGCTGACGGTGTTACCGCCGCACTGGAAGCAAAGTCGGACATTATAGTCCTCTGCAGCTCTGATGAAGAGTATGCCACTGTGGCGAAGGAGGCTTTCAGCCTGACAGCAGGCAGGGCCCTGGTCGTTGTTGCCGGAAACCCGCCGTGTACTGACGAGCTGAAGGCCGAGGGGGTGGAACACTTCATCAGCATCAGATCAAATGTGCTGGAGACTATGCAAATGTTCAACAGGATACTGGGAATAAACTGACCGGAGATGAGCAAGAGACCAAGATTCACGCAGATAGACCCCCTGAAGGTGAAATCGCCCTCAAGGAACATGAATAAATGGGAGAAGGAGAATGACATCACTCCCCGGTGGGAGACCCCAGAGAGGATACGACTCAAGAGCGTTTACTCGGCTGAAGACCTGAAGGAGATGGAGCATCTGAACTATGCTGCCGGCATTCCTCCCTTCCTCAGAGGACCCTACTCTGCAATGTATACAATGAAGCCCTGGACTGTCAGGCAGTATGCCGGCTTTTCCACAGCCGAGGAGTCGAACGCTTTTTACCGCAGGAACCTTTCGGCAGGACAAAAGGGTCTCTCGGTGGCATTTGACCTTGCAACCCACCGCGGTTACGACTCGGATCACGAGCGTGTGGTGGGCGACGTTGGCAAGGCCGGGGTGGCTATTGACTCCATTCAGGACATGAAGATACTTTTTGACCAGATTCCCCTCAGGGAGATGTCAGTGTCGATGACAATGAACGGTGCGGTACTGCCTGTAATGGCTTTCTACATTGTTGCGGGACTGGAGCAGGGAGCAAAGCTGAGCGAACTTCAGGGTACCATCCAGAATGACATCCTGAAGGAGTTCATGGTGCGGAACACATACATCTATCCCCCATCGTTCTCGATGCGCATCATTGCAGACATCTTCAGGTACACCTCGGAGAAGATGCCCAAATTCAACAGCATCTCCATCTCCGGTTACCATATGCAGGAGGCCGGCGCCACCGCTGATATCGAGCTGGCCTATACGCTTGCTGACGGTCTTGAGTATCTGCGCACCGGCGTAAATGCAGGAATGAGCGTTGATGAGTTCGCCCCGCGGCTTTCATTCTTCTGGGCAAGCGGCATGAACTTCTTCATGGAGATAGCCAAGATGAGGGCAGCAAGGATGCTCTGGGCAAAGATTGTAAGCCAGTTCAACCCGAAGAATCCCAAGTCACTGGCACTGCGTACACACACCCAGACATCGGGATGGAGCCTTACCGAGCAGGATCCCTTCAACAATGTGGGCCGTACATGCATCGAGGCAATGGCTGCCGCACTGGGGCACACACAGAGTCTCCACACCAATGCCCTGGACGAGGCAATCGCGCTGCCGACGGACTTCTCGGCAAGGATCGCCCGCAACACGCAGATCTTCCTGCAGGAAGAGACCAGTATCTGCAAGTCGGTTGATCCCTGGGCGGGTTCATATTACGTTGAGACGCTCACCCACGAGATTGCCCGCAAGGCATGGGAGCTGATAGAAGAGGTTGAGAGTCTTGGCGGTATGGCAAAGGCCATCGAGTCGGGCATACCAAAGATGAGGATAGAGGAGGCTGCTGCCAGGGCACAGGCAAGGATCGACTCGCGTGCGCAGACAATAGTGGGTCTTAACAAGTACAGGCTTGAGAAGGAGGATCCTCTCGAGATCCTCGAGGTTGACAATACCGCTGTTCGCGATGCGCAGCTGAAGAGGCTGGCGCAGGTGAAGGCAGACAGAAACGAAGAAGAGTGCCGCAAGGCGCTGGAAGCCATCACCCATGCCGCACGTACGGGTGAGGGCAACCTGCTGGAGCTGGCTGTGGATGCCGCCTCCAAAAGGGCAACCCTTGGTGAGATCTCATACGCATGTGAAAAAGTAGCAGGAAGGTATAAAGCAGTGATCAGAACAATTTCCGGAGTATATTCATCGGAGTACAAGTCAGACTCCGATTTCGAGGAGGCAAAGGCAATGGCTGCCGAGTTCGCTTCCAGGGCTGGGCGTCAGCCCCGCATCATGATAGCCAAGATGGGTCAGGACGGCCATGACCGAGGTGCAAAGGTGATCTCCACAGGCTATGCCGACATAGGTTTCGACGTCGATATCGGTCCGCTCTTCCAGACCCCGGCCGAGGCTGCCAGGCAGGCAGTGGAGAACGACGTCCACCTTCTCGGTGTATCGAGCCTCGCGGCCGGACACAAAACCCTGATCCCGCAGGTGCTGAACGAGCTCAAAAAACTCGGACGGGAGGATATTCTTGTAATTGCCGGAGGAGTGATACCTCCGCAGGACTATCAGTTCCTTTATGATGCCGGCGTGGCTGCAATTTTCGGCCCCGGCACATCCGTGTCGAAAACGGCGAAACAGATATTATCTTTGCTGTTGCAGACAGTATGAGGATTATCCTGGTAATAACCGTCATCATCCTTCTGACAGCACTTGCAGGTTGCAGTGCAGCCAGGAAGAACAGGCCCGCAGACGCTGACCGAGCCAGAGGCGAAGCTGTTGCTGAATCCTCCGGGGAAGAGCATCTCCCGGAGGTGGCGCCCTTTGGCAATGCCGCCCTGGCAGGCAAGCCCGAAGATGCAGACGAAGCCGCTGCTCATGTGTGGGACTTCCGCGATGCAACCACCTGGCTTCTTGGCGACATCACCCCGGCAATGTTTAACAACCTGCCTCACTCAGAATGGTACCATAAGGGATACGTGCAATATCAGCCTGACATGGCCATCATGGCAGAACTGATGGAGCAGGAGAAGGATGATCTGACAATCACAATTGTCCTCGGAACATGGTGCCCTGACAGCAGGAGGGAAGTTCCGCGGTTCATGAAAATCATCGACCTGTGGGGTTTTCCCAAAGAGAAAATAAGGTTCATCGGCACGGACATAGATAAAGCAGCTCCCCTGGAAGATTTCTCACGGCTGACAATCGAAAGGGTTCCTACCTTTATATTTTTTAAAAATAATGTCGAAACCGGACGCATCATTGAAGTTCCTGTGACGTCTTTAGAACAGGATACAAGAAATATCCTCACAGGAAACAAATGAACAATTAATATTAGAACCAATGGAAGAAGAAAAAACCAGCAAACAGTCGGGTGTGGGCATAGGAGCCCTGGTGACAGCCATAATAGCCTTTCTGATCGCGGTTGTTCCGTGCCTCGGTCTTATTGCGGTAATTCCCGCAGTGATAGCCATCGTCCTGGCAATTGTGGGTCTCTCAAGACCAAACAATAACCAGGGTATGCTTGTCGGAGGCCTTGTGGTCGGTATAATAGCTCTCATGATCTCGGTCTCCCAGGGATTCGTCCTTGGCAAGATTGCCGACAAATCAGGCAACTGGTCCACTGATATTGAGAAGGTTATCAGGGATGTTACCGATGACATCGAGAAGGAGTTCGGTGACAATGAGGTTACAATCAGGATCAACAACAATGATGAAACCGTTGAGATCAAGGCTTCTGCAAAGAAGGGAGATCTCCAGGACCGGCTCGAGGAGCTTGAGGGTATGGTTGACACCCTGAAGGAAGAGACCGAAAAGGATACCACACAGGGAGAGCGGTGATGCCTGATGAAACCGGCAGACCCCGGGTCAGTCAGGGTCAGTCCGGGAAACAGTATCTTCTTCTTAATTTGATATTTGCAGGAGTAATCATTTTGATAATGGGTTACTCCCTTTTTTATTCTCCCGATGAGGAGAGATATCCGGTACCATGCGTACATGAAAAGCTTACCGGTGAGCCCTGTCCGTCGTGCGGACTCTCACATGCCTTTTCGCTTATCATGCGGGGCAGGATTGATGAAGCCCTGGAGTGGAACAGCCACTCGATGAGAGTCTTTATCTTCTTCGCCATTCAGCTCCTGATGCGGGCCGGACTTGCTGTCGTGGCACTGAGGCCTGTCAGGCATATCAGGCAGGTGGCTGTTACTGATGCGGCTGTCTCGTCGGTTATGGCCGTCACGGCTTTCTGGCCGTTCCTCAGGCTGACCTTTCTGACTATCTTCTGACTTCCGCAGTTACTGAGACTACCTGGCTGAGTCTTTTCTGACTTCCACCCCGGTTAATGTCTGTCCTGATTCTTTCGTCAGGGTGCGGTTTATTGCGATATTATTTCCCGGATGAATCTCCTCAGTGGCTCATTCACTGAGCAAATTGTTAATCGCATCATAGACCAGGTGGCTCTCGAACCCCTTTGCAAGAGCATACCTGAGCAGCTTACCCTTCATATCGAGCCTGTTCTTTGCCTTGATCTTTCTTCTCTGGTCAGCCAGTAACCTTTTCAGCAACTCATTGTATTCATCATCTTCTATTGCCTCCAGTCCCGAGGCCAGAGCTGCAGGGTCAACCCTTTTCTGTTTCAGTGCCATACTGATTTTTATCCGTCCCCAGTGATCATGCCTGAAGTGATCAAGGACGAAGGCCCTGCTGTACCGGTGCTCGTCGATGAATTTCTCAGCTTTCAGTTTTTCTATGACCCGTTCCTTTGTCTCCTCGTCGGCCGCCCCCCAGCGCTCCAGCAGCGCATTTACGTCGCTGATGCAATACTCCCTCCCCGAGCAGACCCGCATGGCCTTCTGAAGAAGTTCTTCCATCTCTTTTTTCTCAGACATGTTTTTCAGCTTTTATGAACCTCTCTTTTCCCCTGATATCACGTATGATCCCGATCTTCCTGTAAATAGCAGGGGTCAGGAGTGCTGCGGTCCGGGCAGCCAGATTCTCATTTATCTCCAGCCAGAGTGTCCCTCCCGGTAGCAGGCGTTCAGCAGCCACCCCGGCTATTGCACTGTAAAATAGCAGCGGGTTGTCGTCAGGTACGAAGAGCGCCTCCGTGGGCTCATGTTCGAGCACGTTCCGGTGCATGGCGCCCTTCTCACGGTTTGTGACATAGGGCGGGTTACTGACTATGATGTTGCTCTCCGGTATGTCACTGATGTGACTGTTGCCGAGCAGGTCGCTCTCCAGCAGCGTCACGGAGGCGCCCAGGGTGGTGATATTGCGCCGAGCTGTCTCCAGGGCCGCGGCGGAGAGGTCGGTGGCTGTGGTCTTTGCACCGGGGAAGGCCAGTGACAGGGCTATTGCGATACATCCTGACCCGGTGCAAAGGTCGGTCAGCGAACCCCTGAAGCCGCTGTTCTCACGTATGATCATCAGGGTCATCTCCTCGGTCTCCGGCCTGGGGATCAGTACGCCCGGGCCCACCTCAAGCCTGTGTCCGCAGAACTCCGTGTACCCGAATATATACTGAAGCGGCTCTCCGGCCGCGGCCCGGGTGGCGGCTTCAAGGATCATCTCCGCCGCGGCCTCACCCGGCATGCGGTCACCGAAGGCAAGCTGCGCAGCCTTGCCCATCCCCGTGTATTCCAGGATGATGGCGGCAGCCAGGGCCCCGGCCTCATGCCGGGGCCACGACTCCTGTAGCAATTCCACTATATGGCGGCTAATTTCACTTACTGTTTGTAACTTTGCACCCATGATTCAAAGATAGGAAATTGAATTCATGACCACACCCGAAGAACTGACATGGATGAGGCGGGCCATAAGGCTGGCAGCAATGGCGGAAGGAAACACGGCTCCCAATCCGATGGTTGGAGCTGTTGTGGTACATGACGGTATCATAATCGGCGAAGGATATCACCTTAAGGCCGGCACACCTCATGCCGAGGTCCATGCAATCAATGCCGTCACTGACCGCAGCCTGCTCTCTTCCTCCACAATGTATGTCAGTCTCGAACCCTGTTCACATCACGGACGCACTCCTCCCTGTGCAGACCTGATAATCAACAGCGGTATACGCAGGGTTGTGGTTGGCGTCACAGATCCAAACCCCCTTGTCTCCGGAAAGGGCATCACCCGCATGAGAGAGGCAGGTATAGAGGTGGTTACAGGCGTTGCAGAGGATGAATGCCGGATACTTAACAGGCGATTCTTCACATGGCATGAGAAGAAGAGGCCTTATGTCATACTCAAGTGGGCTCGCAGTGCCGACGGTTTCATAGACCTGCAAAGAAAACCCGGTGACACCCCTGAACCAAACTGGATCACAGGCATGTCAGAACGGGTGCTCGTACACCGGTGGCGCGCTGCTGAGGATGCCATTCTCGCCGGCGGTGGCACTATTCGTGCAGACAACCCGTCGCTCACCGTTAGGTACTGGAGCGGCAAGAATCCCGTACGGGTAATTATCAGCCGCAGCGGCGACATGGATCACGGCTCGTCAGCCTTCAACAGCCAGGCGGAGACAATCCTCTTCACATGTAACGGAAATGTCTCCATCCCGGGGGTAAAAATCATCCGGCTCTCAGGCAGGGACAGTTTCCTCCAGGAGGTGCTGCCTGTTCTTCATGAAATGGGAATACAATCACTCTTCGTTGAGGGCGGCGCCTGTATCATAAGGCACTTTGCCGAAGCCGGCCTGTGGGACGAAGCACGCCGGTTTACAGGCAACGTAAGATTCAACGAAGGGGTGCCTGATCCCTTCCCGGAGTTCACCCCGGCAAAGGCTGTAAAATTTGACAAAAGTATTCTCGAATTCACGTATCATTTTTGAGGGATTTCCGTATAACTAATGTTAATAACTGCTATTAGTTGTTAGTAAATAAATATTTGTATTTTTGAGACCCTATCGGGAAAGGACCTAACATCATGAAGCGAGGATACACAGTTCTTGTTATGCTGCTTGTCGTCGCCTGCCTGAACCTTACCGGCCAGTCGGCCCGCAAGTACATAAAGGCAGGCGAAGATTTCGTCAGGAACGGCATGCTGGAGGATGCAATTGCGCAGTTCTCCAGGGCCATTGATGAGGATCCCTCCTCAGCCGACGGTTACGTCATGAGAGCGAGGGCATACGAGATGACAGGCAATTTCGGCCTGGCATATGACGATTACAGGAGGGCTAACAATTTTACACCCGACAATACCGGAATCCTTTACAACCTCGGCCGCATGTGCAACATGCTGGGGAGTACGGCGAAAGCTACATCCGGGGAAAAGACCAGATTCTATTCCGAGGCAGTAACCTATCTGCAGAATGCCATCAGGGCAGAGTTCCGCAACGGGAGACTCTACACCGAGAAGGTTGTTTCGCTCATTGGCCTGGAGCAGTGGGACAGGGCCCTGGGTGCATCGGACACTGCTCTCCAGATGAGAGATGATGCTGTCAACTATTACCACCAGGGACTCATTTACCAGAAGAAGGGAGATGACAATACGGCAAGGCGGCAGCTTGAGAAGGCCGTGACGAAGGACAAGTCGTTCTCCGCCGCCCGGCTCGAACTTGCAAGGGTGCTCGTTCGCGAGGGCGACGCCAACAGTGCGCTCGGGCAGTGCAACATGGTCATCCAGCAGGATAGCAAGAACGTTGAAGCATATCTGACCAGGGCCATGGTTTATGAGACGAAGCTCGATTACCCCTCTGCAATAAATGACCTTTCGACAGCCATACTGCTGGAACCGGCAGGCCAGACTCATTATGTCACCCGAGGTACCAGCTATCAGAAGTTCAACCAGCATGTTGCTGCCGTGGCCGACTTCACGAAGGCACTGGCCATCGATCAGTACAACCCGGAGGTCTATCTCATGAGAGCCAGGTCGTACGAGGAGATGAACGATTTCGAAAAGGCCGGTGATGACTACACCAGGGTCGTTGCCATGAATGAGTCCGGCTCAGCTGCAAAAAAACTGCTGACCGAGGCAAATGACAGGCTTTTCGCCATCAACCGTGAGTACAACAGTCCCGAGATTTACATTGAGACCCCGGACATCGCAGAAGGCGGCAATATTGAGCTGGGCTATGACAGGAAGTCCCTGATGGTAACAGGCAAGGTAAGTGACAAGAGTCTGCTGGCGGAGTTTACAATCAACAGTCTCCCCGTCAAATTCGAGGGAAAGGGTACTATACCCTTTGCCGCCGAGGTGGAGATCCCATCCGATGAAACGCTCCGCATTGTGGCCAGGGACGTCTACAACAACGAGAAAGTGCTTACCTACCGCATACGACGGACCGAGGTTGATCCCCCTGAGATACAGATACTTGCTCCCTATATAGTCG
>JAVEZX010000069.1:0-12072 GCA_034002785.1 Bacteroidales bacterium | reverse complement strand
ATCTTCGGATAATAACCCTGAATCTGGTCAAGAAGCCTGTTGTTGGGACCCAGCATTACAACCGGGTCTATCTCCTCAAGCATTATCACTCTCTCTGTCATCCGCCTCTCTTCTGTCGTTTTTTCTCCGTCTGTCTGCTGAAATATCTTATTATCCTGGCCCTTTTTATTCATCCGTTATCCCGCAAAGTAAGTTTATTTTTTGCAGAAGACTATCTTTGCTGTAACAATTTTAGAATGCCGCTGATAACGCTTACCACCGAGTGGAGGGAAGATGATTTCTTCAACGGGATACTCAGGGGAAAACTCTCCTCTGCCTGTCCTGGTACCGTTATCGTAAATAATGCCGGCAGCATACCCCCGCTTAATATCAGCCACGGGGCATTCGTGATACGAAATACCTACGGTCATTATCCCGAAGGGAGTGTTCATCTGATCTTCGTCAGCAGCGAGGGCGGCGGAGCACACCCTCATCTGCTCGTCAGATCACACAATCATTGGTTCATCGGTGCTGACAACGGGATATTCAACCTGATCCTCAACGCGGATCCTGACCTCATAATCAGCCTTGACAACGAAGACAATACAGATGAGATAACCCTCTTTGTAAGAGCCGCCGCAGCGATCGTCAGCGGCCGGCCGCCCGAGAGCCTCGGCACACGTATAGCCGCCCTCTCCGAGAGAGTACCGTTGCGTGCAACAATTGACAGGAACGTCATTATCGGAAGCGTTATCTTCATCGACTCATACGGGAACGCAATCACTAACATCACCCGTGAAATCTTCTCCAGGGTCTTTGAGGGCAGGGACTTCAGGATCCTGATCAAAAGCAATAATTATTACACTGAGAAAATAAGCAACCTATACAGCGATGAGCCTGTAGGTGAAATAGTTACACGTTTCAATTCACTTGACCTGCTTGAACTCTCAATCAACGGCGCGAACCTGTGCCAGTTGTTCGGTGTTGACACAGGTGATGCAGTAAGGGTTGAAGCACGGAATGAAAGCCGCCAAAGCAGCGGACTGTTTTAAACATAAATCATAAATGAGAGAAAAGGCAATAAGGGAATTCTCAAGACTGCTCGACATAATGGATGAGCTCAGGGTTAAGTGTCCGTGGGATATGAAACAGACAAACCAGACCCTGAGAAAGCTGACTATCGAGGAGACCTACGAGCTGGCGGATGCCATCATCAGGGATGACAATGATTCAATAAAAAAGGAGCTGGGCGACATAATGCTGCATGTTGCGTTCTATGCGAAGATAGGCTCTGAAAGCGGCGGGTTTGACATTGGCGATGTGCTGGAGGGAATCAACGGAAAGCTGATCTACAGGCATCCGCACGTCTTCGGCGATGTGAACGTTACAAGGGGCGCCCGTGAGGTTGAGGAGAACTGGGAGCAGCTGAAGATGACGGAACACAAGGAATACAAGCCTGTACTCTCAGGAGTGCCATCCTCCCTGCCGGCTACAGTCAAGGCCAACAGGATACAGGAGAAGGTCAGGGGCGTGGGATTCGACTGGAATACACGCGAGGAGATATGGGACAAAGTCACTGAAGAACTCGGGGAACTGAAAGAGGAGGTGACTTCCGGAAAACAGGTTGACATCGAAGCTGAACTCGGAGATCTCTTCTTCACTCTCATCAATGCTGCACGGCTCTATGAGATAGATCCGGAGGCAGCCCTGGAGAAGACAAACAGAAAATTCATCAGCAGGTTCAACTATCTCGAGCAGAAGACCCTGGCGAAGGGCCTGTCACTGCGCGACATGTCGCTGGATGAGATGAATGAGATATGGGAAGAGGCCAAACAATTCGACAGGCCACTTTAGCCTATCAGAGACCGAACTTATAGCTCAGCATCTGGTAGATTACTTTCGCTGCCATGAAATCCGGCGCCTTGTTTGATTCCGAGGGACACAGTTCCACTACATCAAATCCAATAACATTGCGCTTGCGGAAGACCTCCCTGAGGAAAAACATCAGCTCACGGTAATCAGGCCCGCCAGGCTCCGGGGTACCAGTTGAAGGCATCACAGACGGATCGAACACATCGAGATCAACCGTGATATAGACATTCCCGGAAAGCAGTTCCAGGGCCCTGTCATACAGCGACTTGTCACTGTACAGCTCATGAGCGTAGAAGATTCGCTTCCTGTCCACAAAAGGAAGCTCCTCGGCTGACATGCTGCGTATTCCGACCTGTACCAAAGGAGCATGTTCCCTGGCCCTGGCTGCTGCACAGGCGTGATTAAGGTGTGATCCCTCATATGACGGTCTCAGATCGGAATGGGCATCAAGCTGCAGTATAGTCAGTCCGGTAAAAGCCTCCGAAGCTGCCCGGAAGGCGCCGATGCTTACGGTATGGTTTCCCCCGATGACCACAGGGAACCGGCTCTCACTTAAAATCCCGGATACTGTCCGGTATACTGCTTCGGTGATCTCCGCAGGATCATCCCCGCTCTCCAGCGGTGCTATTGTATGGATGCCCTGCAGGTGAGCTTCGGATCCGGTCTCAATATCATAGAACTCCAGGGCGGGGGATGCTTCAAGGATGGCCGCCGGCCCCTTGTCGGCACCGCGTATATATGTACTGGTAGCATCATACGGCACGGGTACCATGATGATCTTCGATTCATCATAGCTGTAAACCACCTCGTCACCCCCGAAGTTGGTGATCACCATGCTACTTGCTTCCTGACGGTTTATACTTCTTACCTGATGCTGATTCCGTTTTGGAAGCCGCTTTGAAACCAGCTTTCTCCTTCGCTTTGGCTCCCGGTTTTTTTGTGGCAGCAACTCCGGCAGCTTTCACGGTTGCGGCACCCGCACTGTCCTTTGAGGCCTCTCCGGCTGCAACATCCGTACCGGCATCCCCCTCACCCTCTTCAGGCTTCTCCTCTTCCTTTACAAGAAGGTTGAGCTTATGCAGAATATTGTACCAGTGGAGCACCTTTTTGATGTCGGAAGTATATACCCTGTCACGGTCATATTCAGGCAGCACCTCTGCGAAATACTTCTTCAGCCCGGCCTCAGGCTCCCTGTGAGACATGGCCTCTCCGCCGTTTTCCTTTTCGTGAATGAGGTCCATGACCCTTGAGAGGGGGATGTCCTCACCCGTGGTGAAGATTGCAATCTCATCAAGAGCGCTGACTTTTGCAGTGGCACCGGCACTGAAGCGCCGTCCGGTCTCAAGATTCTCCACTATTACGGCATTCTTGCCCTGTGCAATGAATTTGAAAAGCGTGCCTTCACCGGAGACAGCCAAAATATCCTTTAGGTTCATTTCTATGATATTTAATTGTTATTAACTGTATTATACTTGTTTATCAGACAATATTTCGTTCCTTTTTTATCTTGTCCCATGCTTCGTTGACAGCTTTGAACTTCTCCTCTGCATTTTTCCTGAAATCTTCACCCAGGTGGTTTACCTTGTCAGGATGGTACTTCAATGCCATCTTCCTGTAGGCAGTCTTGAGCTCCTCGTCGGTTGCCGTGCGCTCCACCTCCAGAACACGGTAGGATGCGTCAGTGGACGGGATGAACATGTTTCTGATTGAATCATAGTCGCCCTGCGTGATACCGAGGTAGTCAGCAATTGTCTTAATGACGTTTGTCTCTGCCGTCTCGAAGCGGTTGTCGGCAGCGGAGATATTCCAGAGGATATGTATCAGCTGAAGCCGCGAAGGATAGTCCATGTTCTGCCGTATCTGGGTGCATACATCCCGCAGCGGTATGTTTTGATTGAGCAGGTCGCGCAGCATCTGCAGCGCTTCCCTGGCCGTCTCAGGGCCAAACTGTGTTATGAAAAACCGCTTGACGTAATCGAGCTCTGACTTCAGCACCTTACCGTCAGCCTTCATCACCGCTGCAATCAGCACTATCAGGCTCATGCCGAAATCGCCCGGTGTTGTGCGGTTTACCCTGCGGTCACCTCCTGTCTGCTCCCAGCTGACAGAGGTGCCGTCGACTACTGATCCCAAAAAGAAGCCCAGCAGCCCGCCTATCGGACCTCCGAAGACAAAGCCAAGGCCTCCGCCTATCCACTTGGCAAACTTACCCATCACTTATCCTTTTCTGCAAGACGGAGCATATCTTCATGGATCCTCAGAATCTCCGGAATAATCATTTCGTTATCAGAGTTGTTGATGACGTAGTACGACTGCTCCTCCCTCTCCTCATCCTCAAGCTGGTTGTTGATCCTGCCGATCACCTCCTCGCGGGTCAGGTCGTTGCGTCCCATCACCCTGGAGATCCGCTCCTCAACAGGTGCGGAGATTGTCGCTACCCTGTCAACGAATGAGTCGGCACCCGACTCGAAGAGAATTGCAGATTCCATGATAACATACGGGGCCTTTTCACCCGAGGCCCATTCATCGAATTGTCTCAGCACCGCCGGGTGCACTGCTTCATTGACCTTCCGCAAAAGATCCGGCCGGTTGAAAATTATCCTGGCCAACTCCTTCCTGTCGAGTGACCCCGAGAGATACATATCCTTTCCGGCAACCTGGTTGAGTCGTGTGCGGATCTCTTCGTCGCTGTGCATGAGTTCTTTGGCAACGTTGTCAGCAACAAACACAGGGACTCCGAGAACCCTGAAGATCCTGCAGACGGTTGTTTTTCCGCTGCCTATACCACCGGTGATACCCAGTCTTCTTGCCATCTCTTGGTTGCCTACTCCTTTGTATGCTTCAGTCCGAAGAATGATGATGTCTTTCCGGTAATTGTCACCTCGACGGTCACCCTTTTCTGCACCGTCTGAAGATATTCAGGAACTTCAATCTGCAGTTTCGACTTGAAGTTCTCGTCAGTCCGTTTGAAGGTTCTGTGCCTGGTAGGTATAAAATCCACTGTATCAAGCACGTGTTGCGGGCCGGTGACCGTGATGCTGTCTGGATCGGCCACGACTATTATCTTCCTGCCTTCGGCGAGATCCACATGAAGGCTGGGCTTCACGGGCAGCTTTCTCGTAACGAGCTTGTCATAGCCAAAAAACAGCGTGTCAGGATGAATTGCAAGAATATCGAAGTCAGCATGAAGCTGCCTGGAGAAATTACTGATGAGTCCTGAAGTGACAAGGTAATACTTTGGCACTGTACCCGGAATCCTGCGCGGCGCTATTTTGGAAAAGTCAATCACCACGGGTGCCCTGCTGCCGGAAAGCTTTACCTTAAGTATTGAGTAACCCGGTCCCCGCAGATCCATCTCAAGCTTGTCCGGCAACTCACCAATGACAATCCGGTCCTTTGGGGGATTGATATACCTCACCGGATAGTTTATGGTTCCCTGAAGCTCTTTGCTAAGCTCATTCAGATACCAGAAGATAAACGAAAGCAGCACGAAAAAGGCAAAAACAGGGAGCTCCCTGTTCAGGAATCGTTCCGGCCGGTTTCGCTTATCTGTCATACTTGTACTCTTTTTGCAACAGTTATTTTCGCCTTGCGGCGACGTCAAAACACCTGAGGACTGATGTCTGCAACGTCTTGCGGCGATGCAGAACCGGTTCAGGAGAATAATTTACTGCCTTGCGGCGACGTCAGATGGATCCTTGAGGATGGCATTCTTGTCAACCCTTATCTTTACGTCGTTTGCGATCTCGACGGTAACCACGTTGTCAGTGACGTCAATCACCTTGCCATAGATGCCACCGGTTGTGATCACCTTGTCACCCCTGCCAATTGCATTGCGGTAGTTGGTCAGCTCCTTCTGCTTCCTCATCTGAGGCCTGATCATGAAAAAATAAAATACTACGAAGACCAGTACCAGCGGGAGGAGTCCGGTGATAAGATTGGGGCTTCCCTGGGCCGGTGCGGCCTGTAAATAGATTGATGCGAGTGTTGTCATTTTTCTGTTCGTGTTTGTTATTAATTGTCTTTATTCCTGCTTTGATTTATAATCTGCCACTCCGGTCGCTGGAACAGTCCGGAAGAGATCAGCTGTCACTTTTTATTACATCGGCAATAATACGCAAAATAACTAAATTATTCTCTGCATTTGATTGAACTACAACTGTTTTTGTCTGTATACCCTCTCTTCCCGAGGTATCAAACACCACTTCTATGGTACCTGACCCGCCCGGAGGCACGGGACGCTTGTCGTATTTCGGCACGGTGCAACCGCAACTGGCGGAGGCGGATGTAATTACCATATCGGCATCACCGGTGTTCGAATATGTAAAAATGCATCCCACCTTCTCTCCTGCCTTAACCTTACCGAAGTCATGCTCCGGGTTATTGAAGGTGATCATTGCCGTGCCTGTGGTATCTGACAGCTGATTTTTACCGGTGCCCTGCTGACTGCGCCCGCAAGAGCCCGCCATAAAGGATGCAGCTATCATGACTGCCATTACATAAAATAAGCTCCGTTTCATTCTGACTCAGTTTCCGTTTAATAACCTTTGCCTGTTCTTACTACTCCCCTATCAGCCCGCGGCCAGCCTTTGTGAAGCCGCCGCTGGCCCTCATCTCTTTTACAATCTTGTCAAGAATTCCGTTCACAAAAGTACTGCTTTTGGCGGTGCAATACTCTTTTGCGATTTCAATATATTCATTCAGAGTGACCTTTACAGGCACTTCCGGAAATTCAACCAGCTCGGTTATAGCTAGTTGCATCACAAGCTTATCCATCAGCGCAATCCGTTCGACCTCCCAGTTGGTTGTGTGAGCATCAATCATTGCATTATTCTTTTCTCCGTTGAGGATTGACTTTCTGAGCAGTACCCTGACAAACTGCTCGTCATCATCATTTGTGAAAAGCGGTGGCATGCTGATGTTTCGTCCGTCATCGTGCTCCCTGAACTTGCTCAGTGAGTTCCGGATCATGGCAGAGACAAAAGGAAGATCGTCATTCCAGTATACTGATTGCTCCTCGAGGCTTGCGGCAAGGTCTTCTGAGGCAGGAAAGAGTTTAGTAACCAGTTCCCTTATGAAACGCTGATCTGCCTTGTAGCTGTTCTCTTCAGAAGTCATGTAGGCATTGTAAACATCCCACCTGGTCATCTCGCTGAAAAGGCTCCTCACTACTTCCGGATAGTCAGACCATGACAGGCTGAGTGTTGACAGCCAGCGGCTGAGAGACCTCATGCTGTTGAGTTTGTCTTTCCTGGTCCATAATGACGGCATGGCCCCGGCATATGTGCGCAACGCCTCATTGTTCCTCAGCTGGGCGATGAGCCTGTTCTCGGCAAACCGTATGTTGGGATTAAGATCCTCCGGACCCGGCATCCTCTTGTTGACCGAAAGTACCACCTTCTCCCGTGCCAGGTCTGACAGGGCAATGAGCAGAAGGAGCAGGTAGTGGTAGAGATCGTAGCTCTTCCTGATACTCAGCGTCAGTTCCTGCTCTGCCGCATCAAGGTCATCAAGCTCTTTCCTGTTGCAGGCATAGAGCACAGCCAGCGCCTTTATCCTGAGTTGTCTTCTGCTTATCATTTAAAGAACATTTTTTTCCAGGCAGCAAAGTTAGAAAAAAGGGAAGTCAGTGAAACACTGAAGTCAAAAAAGTACCGCATTTTATTTGTCCCATTTTGATATGAAAAAATTATTGTTACATTTGAGCATGCTAACCGATTGAAACCCTAAAACATTCACCACTGATGGAAGAAGAGAAAGGAAGAATTGAAGGTCAGAATGAGAGAAGTGATAAGGAGGAGGTATTTACAAAAGTTGTCAGGGCGGGGAAGAGAACTTACTTTTTCGACGTTAAGTCGACCCGCCATGAGGATCTTTACCTGACGATCACCGAAAGCAAGAAGAGGCTTGGGAAAGAGGGGAAGATGTTTTATGAAAAACATAAAATCTTTCTCTACAAGGAGGATTTTGAAAAGTTCACGGAAGGCCTTCGCGAAGCAGTGGCCTTTGCCGGCAACGGAGTGGCACTTGATTCATTATCTGTCGGATCCGACGAGCCCGAGGAGGTCGTCAGCGAGGTCACTGCAGGCGAATTCTCCGATGTTGATTTTGATGAACTGGGCACAAGATAGGTATGCCCACCTCATAGACTGAAACCACCAGACAGATGGAATATTTACTTTTGGCTCTTGCCATTATCCTGATGATAGTTGGTATTGCAGGCTGCCTGCTGCCGATATTGCCCGGCCCGCCGCTCACCTACCTGGGGCTGGTGGTCCTGCACTTCACACGGTTTGCAGACATAAGCAAGAATCTATTCATAATACTGGGTATAGTGGCAGTGGTGGTCACGGTAATAGATTACGTGGTTCCCATCTGGGGCACACGTCAGTTTGGCGGCTCGAAGTACGGCATGAGGGGTGCCACGGTGGGATTGATAATCGGGCTATTCCTTGGACCGCTGGGAATAATTATCGGGCCGTTTATCGGTGCTGTAGTAGGCGAACTGATATTCAAGGATGATGTCAAATATGCGCTTAAAGCCGGCTTCGGAAGCCTGCTCGGATTCCTTACCGGTGTTGGACTGAAGCTCGCAGCATCTCTGCTGATGACATTTTACTTCATCAAAGCACTGATTGTTTAGGCAATAGGCAATAGGCAGTAGTGAAGTAGTTAAGTAGTTAAGTAGCTGCAAATCATTTAGTTATTGCATCCATTGTCAACACTATTGCCTATTGCCTCATGCCTATTGCCTAGTATCCCAGCGTGGCCACCATCACAGCCTTGATGGTATGCATGCGGTTTTCAGCTTCATCAAAAACAATCGAATGAGGAGACTCGAATACCTCTTCAGTCACTTCCATGCCATCAAGACCGTACTTTTTGAATATCTCCTCTCCCATCTTTGTCTCCCTGTTATGGAAGGCCGGGAGGCAATGCAGGAATTTTACTTTCGGGTTACCGGTAAGCCGGATCACCTCTGCGTTTATCTGGTAAGGCTTCAGCAGCTTTATCCGCTCTTCCCATACAGACTCGGGCTCACCCATTGAAACCCACACATCTGTGTAGAGAAAGTCCACGCCCTTTACTGCCTCGGCTACATCCTCGGTGAGCGTTATCCTTGCCCCGGTGGTGGCGGCTATCTCCCGGCATTTCTTTACGAGGTCGTCTGCAGGCTGGCATGCCTTCGGTGCCGCAGCACGGAAATCCATGCCCATCTTGGCAGCACCAACCATGAGTGAATTGCCCATGTTGTTACGGGCATCACCCAGGTAGCAGAAGCTGATCTTGTTTATGGGCTTGTCAGAATGCTCAAGCATTGTCATGAAGTCGGCCAGGATCTGGGTGGGGTGAAACTCGTTCGTAAGTCCGTTCCATACCGGCACACCTGCATATGCTGCCAGTTCCTCGACGATATCCTGTCCGTAACCCCGGTACTCGATGCCGTCATACATCCTGCCGAGCACCCTGGCGGTGTCTTTCATCGACTCCTTATGGCCGATCTGTGATCCTGAGGGGCCCAGGTATGTGACGTGTGCTCCCTGATCAAACGCTGCCACCTCGAAGGCGCAGCGGGTGCGGGTTGAGGTTTTCTCGAATATCAGGGCGATGTTCTTGCCTTTCAGCCTGGGCTGTTCGGTGCCGGCATATTTCGCCTTCTTGAGCTCGAATGAAAGGTCCAGCAGGAATTTAATCTCCTCAGGGGTGAAGTCGAGCAGCTTCAGAAAACTGCGGTTGCGTAAATTGTATGCCATTTTATTCTCGGTTAATTGTTCTACAATTCCTGATGCCCTACAGGCATCTTATATCATGCTATCTTCTGTCCTACAATTCTTTATCCCCTACGGGGATTATCCAATGCATCCTTATATTATGTTGCATGCTGTCCTGCAATGCTTTATCAGCCGGTTAAATCTTAATTCGCAAATCGCAAATCGCAAATCTAATCATACTCCATGGTTATCTTCGTCCCGTACCTCCGGTCCTCCAGCTTGAAGGCCTCGGTGATCACACTCTTGCTGCCGCCGGATTTCACAAAGTTAAGACATGCTTCGATCTTTGGAGCCATACTTCCCTTTGTAAACTGACCCTCATTGAGGTATTTTACCGTATCCTCGTAATTGAGGAACTCCTTTATCTCCTGATCCGGCTTCTTGTAGTTTATGTAGACGTAAGGCACATCGGTCAGAATATAGAACTCGTCCGCACCTATCGTCGATGCCAGCAGCGAGGAGGCCAGGTCCTTGTCTATAACTGCCTCGGAGGGTCTGACATCGTTCTTTTCATCAAAATAAACAGGCACACCGCCTCCGCCTGCAGCAATGACTATGTTGCCGCGAAGTGCAAGTTCCCGTATCAGATCATGGTTCATGATGCTCACCGGTTTGGGTGACGGCACCACCCTGCGGAATCCGCCCTGTGCCTTGACCTCCTCCCGGAAAACCCATCCCTTCGCCTTTGCGAGCTCATCAGCCTGCTCCTTCGTATAGATCTTTCCTACCCTTTTCTGCGGATCACTGAAGGCAGGGTCATCCTTGTCAACAACTACCGTCGTGATAAGACAAACCACATTCTTCTCAATACCATGCTTGTTCAGAACATTCTTGAACATGCGCTCTATCATGTAACCTATTCCGCCCTGCGAGTCTGCCACACAGATGTCCAGAGGCATCTGCGCAATGCCATACAACTGCTCTCCGGCATCGTTGCGCATCAGAATATTCCCAACCTGAGGGCCGTTGCCGTGGGTAATGACAATATCATATCCCTCCCTCAGCAGAAAAACAAGGTTCTCAAGAGTGTCTGTAGTGTTCTGCTCCTGCTCCTCTATCGTCCCCAGCTGGTCTCCCCTCAGAAGGGCATTGCCTCCGAGGGCTATAACTGCAAGCTTCTTGCTCATTCTGGTCGTTTTAGTCAGGTGACAAAGCTAAAATTTTAATCGAAATTAAAACATAGTAAATATTATTCGCCCCGGAAGTGAGTTTATATTATTGTATCACGGTTTGCCGTGACAGATGGATTTTGCATTTTTACTACATTTACAGCCAAACAGCGACGCGTGAACAAAAGCTACCTACCTTCAATCCCGGTTCTTATGACGGTTTTGTTGCTTGCCTCATGCAGCGGTGACGGCGTCTATAAGAACATGAAGGAGGGGGAAATCTATTACAATATAAAATACGTCAGCAATCCCTCATCGATGTCATCTGACCTGCTCCCGAAGGAGCTTGTAATAGCTTTCCGCAATGACCTTATCAACACGAGCCTCAAGACTCCCATAGGTAATTCAGGCGTGACCACGGTTATCAATCCGAAGGAGAACATCTACGACACCTATCTTAATATTCTCTCTTTCAAATACTATTTCGAAGGCAACTACCGGGACGTTCAACCCGGCTTCGGCTCCATGAAAGGGATGACAATTCATGATACGGGCAGAAGATCGGTTATCTGCGGTTTCAACTGCAAGCAGGCCAGGGTTGACATTCCGGATAACGAAACCACGCGCTATATCTGGTATACAAATGAGATCAAGGCTGAGAATCCGAACAGGATGACACCGTACAGGGAGCTTGAGGGGGTGCTGATGGATTTTTTCTATATCATCGGAGATGCAGAACTTCAGTTCACGGCAGACGAGGTACTTGTAAAACAGATATCCGATAAGGAGTTCGAAAGGAAAAAGAACTACAGGAAGGTCACGGCGAAATATCTTGACACCCTTATCCTTAAAATGATTTCGTTTTAAAACGCCCCTGCGGTCAACCATTTTTCTTACCTTTGCTAATCGTTTAAAAGACCGCATACAGAGGGCATAATAATTACATCGCAGGATGGGCAAACAGAAGAAAGGAAACGGGTCATCATCACAGAAGAAGGGTTCTGCATCAAATTCATCAGGAGAAAATCTCAGATTTATTGCCGGCCTCGTGCTGCTGGTCTTCGCATTGTACCTGCTCGTGGTTTTCATCTCGTATGTGCTGAGCGGGAAGGCCGACCAGAGCCTTGTCACGGCGGAACAGGGTGACCTGCCCATTGCCTTCGGGAACTGGGGCGGCAAGATCGGATTCAAACTAAGTCACTATTTCATTTTTAACGGCTTCGGGCTGGGGTCTTTCTTCATCCCGCTGATTATCGGGGCATTCGGACTGGCCCTGCTTAAGGTCAGATATTTCAGGCTATGGAAAAATGTGCTTCGCTTTCTCCTGGCCACCGTGCTGG
>JAVEZX010000068.1:0-12235 GCA_034002785.1 Bacteroidales bacterium | reverse complement strand
CGCTGATATCCCTCGCCATGTATAGCCAATAATGAACAAAGATAAAAAAGAAACCGGAGTTCTCCTCCGGAAAAAGGGTTAAATAAAATCCATTATCTTCGCTTTTCAAGATAGTGCACGGCAGATGAAAAAGATAGAGATGGTTGACCTCCGGTCGCAGTACGAGAGGCTCAGGGCTGACATTGACAATGCGGTGACAGAAGTTCTCAACTCCACCGCATTTATCAAGGGACCTGACGTACGGCTCTTCGAAGAGGAGTTGCAGCGTTACCTGGGCGTCCGTCATGTAATCTCCTGCGCCAACGGCACCGATGCCCTCCAGATTGCAATGATGGCACTGGGACTGAAGCCTGGCGACGAGGTGATTACAACCAACTTCACATTCATCGCCACTGTCGAGGTCATAGAGCTTCTGGGCCTTAAGACGGTGCTCGTGGAGCCGGAGCCGGATACTTTCAACATAAGCGTCGAAGCCGTCCGCAAGGCGATCACCCCGCGGACCAAAGCCATTGTGCCCGTGCATCTCTTCGGCCAGTGTGCAGGTATGGAGCCGATTCTTGAACTGGCCCGCGAACATGGCCTTTATGTTATCGAGGACGTGGCCCAGGCCACCGGAGCCGTATACCGTTTCAATGACGGCACGGAGAAGAAGGCAGGCACCATGGGCTTAATAGGCTGCACCTCTTTCTTTCCCTCGAAGAACCTGGGTTGCTACGGCGACGGCGGGGCTATCTTCACAGACGATGACGGGCTGGCCGCACTCATACGCAGCATCACCAACCACGGGATGAAGGTGAGGTACTATCATGACACTATCGGGGTCAACTCACGCCTTGACACAATCCAGGCAGCAATTCTAAGAGTCAAGCTGCGGCATCTTGACGAGTTCAACGAGGCTCGCCGCAATGCAGCATCTCACTATGACAGAGAGCTGTCGGGACTGCCCGGCATCAGCGTACCTGTCAGGGCTCCTTTCTCAACACACATCTTTCACCAGTACACGATGCGGATAGGGGATGGCAGACGTGACAGCCTGCGTGAGTGCCTGGAGAATGAAGGCATACCCTCAATGATCTACTACCCGGTGCCGCTGCACATGCAGAAAGCCTACCAGCACCTGGGTTACAGCCCTGATGATTTCCCCCTTACCTCACGCCTCGCCGGCGAAGTGCTGTCACTGCCGATGCATACCGAACTGGACAACGAACAGCTGGCCTGGATAACCGATTGTATCAGGGCGAAATTCAACTGAACAAATATGGAGAAAGAATACTTTGCACATGAGACCGCAGTGATTGATGACGGATGTACAATCGGCCGCGGATCGAAGATATGGCACTTCAGCCATATCATGAAGGAAGCCGTCATCGGAGAGGGTTGCAACATAGGCCAGAATGTAGTTGTGTCGCCCGGCGTTACACTGGGAAATAATGTGAAGGTCCAGAACAATGTATCAATATATACCGGAGTTATATGTGAGGACGATGTATTCCTCGGACCCTCGATGGTATTCACCAACATAACCAACCCGCGCAGTGCCGTAATCAGGCGCGACCAGTATGTCACCACCCTGGTCAGGCGGGGAGCCTCCGTTGGTGCCAATGCCACCATAGTGTGCGGCAATGAGATAGGTGAATACTCACTTATAGGCGCCGGAACGGTGATAACGAAGCCGGTAAAACCCTTCGCCCTGGTGGTGGGTAACCCCGGACGTCAGACAGGATGGGTCTCCGAATACGGGCACAGGCTCTCCTTCGACGAAGAAGGTATAGCCGTCTGCCCTGAGAGCGGTCAGAGATACAGGCTGTCCGGCGGGGAGGTGACAAAGATTATTTAACAGACTTATGCCTTTGACAATAAAATTCTTATGAACAAAACACCTAAGAACTTCGGTCTCATAGGGATCGCCGGCTATATAGCCGAACGGCACCTGAGAGCCATTAAGGACACAAATAACCGCCTCCTGGCAAGCCTGGATAAATTTGACTGCGTGGGGAAGCTCGACAGCTACTTCCCGGAGAGCGACTTCTTCGTGGAGTTCGAGAGGTTCGACAGGCACGTCGACAAGCTAAAAAGAGTAGGCGTTCAGCTCGACTATGTCAGCATCTGCTCGCCCAACTACCTGCATGATTCACACATCCGCTTCGCCCTGCGCCACCAGGCTGATGCAATATGCGAGAAGCCCGTGGTGCTAAACCCCTGGAACATTGACGCTTTGCAGGAGATAGAGAAGGAGACCGGCCACAGGATCTATAATATCCTGCAGCTCAGGTACCACCCTGTCATAATGGAATTGCGCGACAGGATCAGGACCGCACCCGCAGGCAAAAAGCATGACATAGACCTTACATATATCACCAGTCGCGGCAACTGGTACCATATTTCGTGGAAAGGCGATGTGAACAAGTCGGGCGGCATAGCCACGAACATCGGCGTGCACTTCTTTGACATGCTGGGATGGATCTTCGGGCCGGTTGTATCCAACAGGGTGCATCTGCTCCAGCGCGACAAGGCCTCAGGTTATCTTGAGCTGGAGAACGCCCGCGTGCGATGGTTCCTGAGCATCGACGTCAATGATCTCCCCGGTCAGGTAAGAGAAAAGGGCAAGAGAACCTACAGGAACATAACGGTTGACGGTGAAGAGCTTGAATTCTCGGAAGGATTCACTGATCTGCACACCGTCACCTACCACGAGATCATGAAAGGCAACGGATACGGAGTGGAGGATGCCCGCCAGAGCATAGAAACAGTATACCAGATAAGAAATTCAGCACTCTCCGTGCTGACAGGAGAATATCACCCCCTAATTAAAAAATGAATATGTACGATAAACTTACAAACAGGGAGACAAAGCTCTCTCTCATCGGCCTCGGTTATGTAGGCCTTCCCATAGCACTGGAATTTGCCAAAAAGATCAGCGTGGTTGGTTTTGACATCAGGCCTGACCGCGTAGAGCTGATGAAAAAGGGTATAGACCCCAGCAATGAGCTTGAACATGAGGCATTTGATGGCACAGACATCAAATTTACAGCCACCCCGGAAGATCTGCGCGAAGCATCGTTCCACATAATTGCGGTACCAACACCGGTGACAAGACATAACCTGCCTGACCTGGAACCCGTGCTGAAGGCTTCAGAGACAGTGGGGCGCATCCTTAAGAAGGGCGACTATGTTGTATATGAATCAACGGTCTACCCCGGATGTACCGAGGAGGAGTGCATACCCGTGCTGGAGCGATTTTCAGGTCTGAAGTGCCCGGCCGATTTCAAGGTGGGCTTCTCCCCGGAACGAATCAACCCGGGTGACAGGAACCACACGCTGACGAAGATAGTCAAGGTGACCAGCGGCTGCGATGCCGAATCAGCAGAGAACATCGCAAAAACATATGAACTGATCATTGAAGCCGGCGTGCACCGCGCCTCCTCCATAAAAGTGGCCGAGGCTGCAAAGATCATCGAGAATACGCAGCGCGACATCAACATCGCCTTCATGAACGAGCTCTCCATCATCTTTAACAGGATGGGAATCAATACATACGAGGTACTTGAGGCAGCCGGGACAAAATGGAACTTCCTTAAGTTCTACCCCGGGCTCGTGGGCGGCCACTGCATCGGCGTCGATCCCTACTACCTCTCATACAAGGCCAAATCAATGGGTTACCACCCGCAGATGATAGACTCGGGCAGGTTCACAAATGACAGTATGGGCGCCTACGCCGGCAAGGAGACCGTGAAGAAACTCATCGCGGCTCACAAGAGCCCCGACAGGTCGAGGGTACTTGTAATGGGAATGACTTTTAAGGAGGATGTCACCGACATACGAAACTCGAAAGTAATTGACGTGGTGAATGAACTGCGCGATTTCGGCGTGGAGGTGGATGTAATCGACCCGGGAGCATCCTATGATGAGGTGAAGCACGAATACGGACTCGGCTTAAAGAAGCAGCCCGAAGGAAAATATGATGCCATCATTGTGGCTGTGGCTCACAGGGAATACAGTGACCTGGATGAGCAATTCTTCCTTGACCTGCTCAATGAAAAAGGCATTCTTGTAGACCTTAAGGGGCTCTACAGGAATAAGATGAGATGGCTGACCTACTGGAGTCTGTGATGGGAAAGAAGGTAGTTGTTACCGGAGGCACAGGCTACATCGGATCGCATACGGTGGTTGAGCTGATTGCGGCAGGTTATGAACCTGTCATAATTGACAACCTGTACAATTCGGATATATCGGTTCTGGAAGGAATACGGGCCATCACCGGCGTCACCCCGAAGTTCTGGGACTATGACCTGTGCGACAGGCAGAAACTGGAAGAGGTGTTCAGGGCAGAGGGAAAGGTGGATGCAATAATTCACTTCGCGGCATACAAGGCTGTGGGCGAGTCGGTCAGGAAACCCCTGGATTACTACCGAAACAACCTGACCTCGCTGATCAACCTGCTGGAGGCGATGGAGAGTCATGGCACCCCGGTGCTTGTCTTCTCATCGTCATGCACCGTTTACGGCCAGCCTGACACACTGCCTGTAACTGAGGCATCGCCGGTGAAGGAGGCTGCTTCGCCGTATGGCTATACCAAGCAGGCCGGAGAGATCATAATTCGTGACACGATAGCTTCAAGACCGGCACATAAGGCCGTATCACTCAGGTACTTCAATCCTATCGGAGCACACCCCACCGCCTTCATCGGCGAACTGCCCCGGGGAGTGCCGGAGAACCTGGTGCCATACATCACCCAGACTGCTATAGGGCTACGTGATGAACTGAAGGTTTTCGGAACTGATTATGACACCCCGGACGGATCATGCATACGTGACTATCTTCACGTTGTTGACCTGGCGAAGGCTCATGTGATGGCACTGCACCGTATGCTGGAAGGTGAGAACAAAGCCGGATATGAGGTGTTCAATCTCGGAATGGGCACGGGCGTTTCCGTTCTTGAGGCAATCTCCGCCTTTGAGAAAGCCACGGGCGTTAAGCTGAAATATACCGTCACAGGCCGCAGGGCAGGTGACATTGAAAAGATCTGGGCAGATCCGTCACTGGCAAACAAAGAGCTCGGATGGAAGACGGAGATAACGATTGAGGAGGCCATGGAAACAGCATGGCGATGGGAAAACAGGCTGAAAAACAAGGAATAATGAAAAGGACAATACTCATTACAGGCGGAGCAGGATTCATCGGATCACATGTCGTAAGGCGATTCGTGAGAAAATATCCCGAATATACTGTTGTCAACGCCGACAAGCTGACTTACGCCGGGAACCTCGGAAACCTTACCGATATCAGTAAGGCTCCGACCTACACGTTCCGCAGGGTGGATATCGTAGACAAGAAAGCTGTGAATGAGCTCTTTGAGGAGTTCAGGTTTGACGGGGTAATCCATCTCGCAGCAGAATCACACGTTGACAGGTCAATCACCTCTCCTGATGAGTTCATCCACACCAATATCCTGGGTACAGTCAACCTGCTTACAGCGTTCCGCGACGTGACCCCGGCCACCGGTGCAGACAAGCTCTTCTACCACATCTCTACCGATGAGGTATACGGCTCGCTGGAACATGGCGGCTTCTTCACGGAGCAGACTCCGTATGATCCGCGCAGTCCCTATTCGGCATCCAAGGCCAGCTCTGACCATATGGTGAGGGCTTTCGGCAATACCTACAAGCTGCCGTTCGTGATATCAAACTGCTCAAACAACTATGGGCCCAACCAGTTCCCGGAGAAGCTCATACCTCTCACTATCAATAATATAAAGAGTATGAAGCCCATACCGGTATATGGTAAAGGCGAGAATATCCGTGACTGGCTCTATGTTGGGGATCACGCAGCGGCGATCGATGTAATCTTCCACCGAGGCAGGCCCGGTGAGACGTATAACGTTGGCGGCGACAATGAGTGGAAGAATATTGACCTGGTCAGACTTCTCTGCAGCATAATGGACCGTAAGCTGGGCAGGGATTCCGGCAGCTCGGAGAAGCTCATCACATATGTCACTGACCGTGCCGGCCATGACCTGCGCTATGCGATTGACAGCAGCAAGTTACAGGAGGAGCTGGGATGGAAACCGTCGGTCACCTTTGAGCAGGGTCTCGAGATGACGGTAGATTGGTACCTGGCAAATGAGAAGTGGCTGGCATCAATTATCTCCGGTGACTATTCGAAGTATTACGAAGGGATGTACGGAAACAGGTAAGGCATTAGGCAAAAGGCAATAGGCAATAGGGTTGACAATGACAGGTTGTTAGAAGCGGCTTGCAGATTTTCACTGCTGCCTATTGCCTCTAGCCTATTGCCTGCCGCTTCAGGCGGCCGATGAGCTCGTCTCCCAGCTCCGTCTTGACCTTTATGTGATCAAGGATTGCCAGCACAACGCTGTTCTTCTCGAAATCACCCCTTACCTGCTCAAAATCGCGTTTCTTAACCTCATCATCACCGTCAATGCCAAACCCTGTCATTGAAGAGAGGGTGAACTCCTTGCGTGCATCCTCGTACAGCATCCTGTCAAGGTCAACAACACTCTTCTTCCATCTCTCCACGATGGCTATTATGTCGCCGGCAGTAAGCTCATCATTCGGTTTGCCGGTCTCCTCCGGCAGGCGGTCATAAACCCATGTCCACTCCAGGTCATAATAGTGCTTGTGTATCGATTCAAACTGCCTGTTGATAGCATCAGGAGTCTTCATCTCCCGTTTTTCAATCGATGACAGCAACTCCTCAATGGCGCTCAGCGGGGTAAGCAGTCCTGACATGTCAATCCAGTCGCCCGTCCCCTTTTCCGAACCGGGTTTCATCCTGCCCCGGATCTCGGCATCACTATTCAGTTCTGCACCTTCAAGCCGTTTGATCACCGAGTTGCCGATGAACTTGTTTATACCCATCTGGTAGAGGTTAATACCCCGTTCCGCGGCACTTGCCTTCATGCTCATCCTGTCAAAGGTAATTACAGGCTTGTCAGGGTTCTCACTCAGCAGCCGTTTCAGCAGATCCCTTCCCTTCATCATCTTTCCCACAGTGAAGGGACTGAGAAGGTTATAGTTTATCTGATCGAGTCTCTTCGGATCCTTGCGTGCATCGCGTTTTGGCCATTTCTGTGCATCGCGGATTGTTCCCACGGAGCGCAGGTTGATGCCCGGGATGAGCTGTGACTCGTAGCTTACCTCGGTAAGGTACGAGAATGGGAACTGTGTGGTATCCACGTTATGGTAATGGCGGCCCACCACCAGCGTAAACGGCCCGATCCGTGAAGGCCACAGCACATATGAGTCGGAGGTGGTCTTCGAGCCTCTCTCCATGATACCCTGGTGTATCGGCCCCAGCTTGTACATATGATTGCTCTGGTTGGAGCCGCTGCCGGCGTTCATGAATGAGAAGATCCCGGCTATCAGCAGCGTTGATTTATGGTGTGTCACTGTGTACGGCCCTGCAAAGATTGAGCAGGCCTCGCCGTGATATCCGCCGCAGTTGGAGAAGAACAGAGAGTTCTCGGCAGAGTACTGTTTTGAGAGCGTGCACCCCTGTCCTATGAAGCACTTGTCAATCACAGCCGCGTCATTGACCTTCGAGCCGGAACATATAATGAAGTGATCCATTATCACGTCGTTGCCGATGTACACAGGGTCCTTGTATGAGCTGTTCACCGAGCCTTCAGCCAGCCTCGAGACATCCTCTATGACTGCCCCGTGACCTATCCTGACGTTTTTAATTGTTCCGCATCCGGCGATATATGATCCGGAACCTATTTCGCCCCGGTCCGATTTGACACTCTCGGTGTAATCATCTATCATCTTCTCTATCACCTCGATGGCGACAGGCCTGTGACGATAGAGGGTGATTATGTACGCCATGTGCGATGTCAGGCGGTCCCATATCGGTACCTCCCTGCCACCGGTCTCATTGAGTACCGCCACGCGGGTGCCGTTGCCGAAAGAGGTCCGGCCCTCGGTGGATATATGCCCGCAGTTCCTGATCACCACACCCTCTCCGATGTCATAGTTGGCAATGAAACCGGTGATATCAGTGATGGTGACATTGTCCTCAATGTTGCAGTTGTGTATGTGTGCGTTTCTGATGCCGTGCATCAGCGGCAGGCCGCATCTTTCGCGGGCCACGCCGTTAAAGAGACCCAGCCTGACAACGCCGGAGAATGTGACATTCTGTATCCTCTCCGCGTTGAAGGGGTCCTTGACGAAAACGCTCTCCCATGAGTTGCTCCTGCAGCCTGCTGCCTCGAGGCCGCGAATCTCGCCAATACTCAGACTTCTGTAACCGTCAGCCATAGCTCCCTGTTTTTATTATTCCACTGTGACTGATTTGGCCAGATTCCTGGGCTGATCCACATCGCATCCGCGAAGTACGGCTATATGGTATGAGAGCAATTGCAGCGGCACCACCGCCAGCACCGGCGCGAAGACCGAAATAGTGTCCGGCACCTCCATTACATGATCAGCCATCTGGCTTATCACCTGGTCTCCCTCCGTGACTACCGCAATTATCTGCCCCTTGCGCGCCTTGACCTCCTGGATATTGCTTACGATCTTGTCGTAGGAATTTTCCTTCGTGGCCACGACAACCACAGGCATGTGTTCATCTATCAGGGCTATCGGCCCGTGCTTCATTTCGGCAGCGGGATAACCTTCTGCATGGATATAGGATATCTCCTTGAGCTTCAATGCGCCCTCCATTGCCACGGGATAGAGCAAACCCCGTCCCAGGTAGAGTGCATTCGTCGAGTCCTTGTATATCTGTGCCAGTGCAAGCGCCTTGTCGTTCACCTTGAGTGCCTGCTCCAGTTTTCCGGGCAGTGAGGTCAGCTCGCGTATCAGTTCGCGGTAGCGTGCCTCGTCGAGCAGACCCTTTCGGTATCCCGTCTCGAAAGCCATCATGGCCAGGGTCACTACCTGTGTTGTGAATGCCTTTGTTGATGCAACACCTATCTCCGGCCCGGCATGGGTGAATACGCCGGCGTTGGTCTCGCGTGAGATTGATGATCCCACCACATTACAGATGCCGAGCACCATGGCTCCCCGTTCCTTTGCCAGGCGGATCGCCGCCAGGGTGTCAGCCGTCTCACCGCTCTGGCTGATGGCCAGCACGATATCGCCCTTCTTGATAACAGGGTCGCGGTACCTGAACTCTGAGGCATACTCCACCTCCACCGGTATCCGGCAGTATTCCTCGATTATATACTCTCCCACCAGTCCGGCATGCCATGAGGTGCCACAGGCTACTATCAGGATCCTGTCAGCAGCAGCCATTGTATCAAACACATTGTGAAGGCCGCCAAGCATCAGTCCCGACTGGTTGGGCAGCACCCTGCCCCTGAATGTGTCATGAATAGCCCGCGGCTGCTCAAAGATCTCCTTCAGCATGAAGTGCGGGTATCCCTCCTTGTCAATCTCACCCAGCTTCAGATCCACCTCCTTCACCTCGGGCTCGAAGCTCTTGTTCCGTATAGCCTTGAGGATCATCTCATCCTTCCTTATCACGGCGAGATCATCGTCGTTCAGGTAGATGACCCTCTGGGTGTGTTCCACTATCGGCGTGGCGTCCGAAGCGATGAAGTTCTCACCGTCACCGACCCCGATCACCAGCGGCGATCCCTTTCTGGCAGCGAAGAGCTTGCCGGGCTCGTCACGGCAGTAAACGGCAATGCCGTAGGTGCCTTCCACCTTGTTAAGCGCCATTATTACCGCCTGTTCCGCGGAGAGGTCGCCCTCAAGGTAGAGGTGTTCCATCAGGTTGGCAAGCACCTCGGTGTCCGTCTGGCTTGTGAACCGCACGTCCCGGCTCTCGAGATGTTTCTTGATGCGGGCATAATTTTCAATGATGCCGTTGTGCACCACTATGAAATGCCCCCGGAATGATACCTGCGGGTGAGCGTTGATCTCATTGGGCTCGCCGTGGGTGGCCCAACGTGTGTGACCCATCGCTATGGAGCCGTCGAAATCCTTGCTCCTGACCATCTCCTCCAGCTCCCGGACCCTGCCGGCACACTTGAAGATCTCCGTTCTTTCACCATTGCTGATGGCTATGCCTGCCGAGTCATAACCCCTGTATTCCAGTCTTTTAAGACCACTAATAACGATGTCCCTGGCAGGACGTGAACCGATGTATCCTACAATTCCACACATAAACAAACGTTAGTGTTAGTTAATCAATAAAGTGTATACGCGAACTCCAGCTTAAAGGCAGGTTCGTTCGTATTGGCCTTGAAGATAACGTTCTGAACAGCAGAGAGCGGGAAGAAGAATTCAACTGAAGGTTCGTCAATCTCTCCCCTGAGGTATTTCTGGACAAATGAGGTTATATTGAAGATGTAGCTGTCTTTGTCAGAGTAGAAGGTGCCGTCCATGAAGGTGACGTCATGTGACACGTCAGGAATAAGCACCTCCCTGCCGTCGGCGTCGCGGTAGCGCACATATATCCGGGCAGGCAGGTTCTTCTCAAGATACGTCTCCCCGTCAAGATGCACCGGCGCAATGATCCTGGCCTTGTTCACTGCAAGATTTTCAACGTCCCGGTATGCCTCCAGGGATGGCATATCAAGCTTTGTATAGACTCCTGCGTAGGTCTGCAGGAACACAGCCGTATCAATCACCATGTCATTTACATGGCTTATCTGTTTGTCGGGGTCGGCAGTGGTACGGTCATGGGTGAACCTGTTGTAGTTCACGGCCCTCGGAGTGGCAACAAATGAGTAGTTGTATTTCAGTGTGTCCGAGTGGTAGAAGATTGTGAGGCCAAGCGGATCGATGGAGGCATTTTCGGTTGCGTCCATCTCAATTATGATAGGTGTCGTTTCGCTCCTGATTGAGAAATAGATACCCTTGAAGTACTCCTTGTAGAACTGTGAGGCCGGGCTGAACATGGAGGTATCACGCATTATATGATCCCCCACCCAGTTAAAGAGCTTTATGGCAACAGGGGTGCCTGCAGTGACCCTGGGCAAACGGTATTCACCGAGGTATTTGATTGTATCCGGATCCTGCCCGGTAAAGAACTCGGTTGAGTCGGTAAGTTCAGTTCCTGTTTCGCAAAGGCGAATATAATGAACTGCCGTGGAGTCGTTGCCGGTAACCTTTGAGGGGACGAACGTAAGAAACACCGAATCGACCACGAAAGGTTTGGCGGGCCATTGGGACATAACCCTGAGCTGCGTCACGAAGTCGCAGTAAGTACTGCCGAAATATGTATCATACAGTGATCCGGCAATCATCCTCGAATAATCGTTGGACAGGGAGAGCTCCTCGTACATGGTATAAGCCCTGATGCCGACGGTGTCAGTGGATTTGATCTCTATAAAGTCACTTCCGGGAAGCAGTCCGATACCTATCTTGACCGGATCCTGCTTGCAGGAGGCAAGAGCTGCGAGGATCAATATGATGAGAAGTAGTCTGAGTGCCGGCGCTCCTTTACGGGATGAGCCGTGGTTTCTATTTTGCAGTTTCAAGTAAGAGCTTGTCATAAAAGTCATTGTATGCATCAATATAATTATCCTCACCCTGGAATTCAAGGAGAGGCTTTCCCATGGCATTTAATTTTTTCTTCACTTCATCGTCGATTTTCTCACACCCAAAAATTATGCCGTCTGAATTTTCAGCAGCCAGCGTAGTAAGGCTGAGAAAGTCTGCACTCTTCTTTATTGCACTCAGGGAGGCGGTATCAATACCGTCTGCCTCAAGCTTAACTGAAATTGAAGATTTTAACGGCTTTTTAAATCCGTTATTGTAGACTGAATAAACCGATTTGACCTTGCTGAAGACAGGATCGTCAGAATAGAGTTTGCGGAGGTAGAGCGGCACCAGCGAAGCGAGCCAGCCGTGGCAGTGAACTATATCAGGGCTCCAGCGCAGCTTGCGTACTGTCTCGATGACGCCGCGGGCAAAAAATATGGCCCTCTCGTCATTGTCCTCGTACTCGTTTCCGGCAGCATCAGCCACCGTGTGCTTTCGGTGAAAATAATCATCGTTGTCGATGAAGTAAACCTGCATCCTGGCAGACTGAATTGAGGCTACCTTGATAATCAGGGGGTGATCGGTATCATCGATGATAAGATTCATCCCTGAAAGCCGAATGACCTCATGAAGCTGGTTTCTTCTCTCATTGATTGAACCGTATCGGGGCATGAATGTCCGGATCTCCTTCCCCCTTTCCTGTATGCCCTGCGGCAGATCACGGCTGATCTTTGAAAGCTTTGTCTCACCGAGATAAGGCATGATCTCCTGTGAAACAAACA
>JAVEZX010000067.1:0-12307 GCA_034002785.1 Bacteroidales bacterium | reverse complement strand
TTTGAAGCGCCCTTTGCTGCAACAGCCGGAGCGGGCATTTCTGAATCGGTCTTCTCCTCTGATCCCTTTTCCTCATCGCTCTCCTTAGCAAACGGAGAAACGATATCCTTACGAAGTGTCACGAGGTATATAGAACTGCTCATCCTCATGTCGGCGCTTGAAAGGTCGAACCAGTTTATGACAGGACCGGCATCAGTGGATGCAAGGAAATAAATATACTCACCGTTGGGGTCAAATACCGGTTCTGCCGCATCACTCAGTCCGTCAGTTACGGGGAACGATTTCTGCTGGTCCACCGAATAGAGGTAAACAACCCTGAAGAATGTGTTCATCATCTTCGTGTAGACGATCCACCTGGAGTCAGATGACCAGTCTCCGAACATCTCCCTGAACGGTCCGGGGAAGTACATCTCATCCGAATCAATCTTCCTTATTGTTGAAGTGGTTATGTCAAGCAGCCACAGGTTTCTGCCGTTATCCGTAAAACTGATTCTCTTACTGTCGGGAGACCATTTCGGGTAGGCATAGAATCCTGTTCCTGGCAGGTCAAACACCTTCGCTTCTCCTTTGCCGTCCTGCTGTTTGATACAGAGCTTGTATCCGCCTGAGGCGTCTGAGAAGTATGCGATAGTTTTTCCGTCGGGTGACCATGCGGGGTATTTTTCATGTGATCCGGCAGTCTGTGTTATATTGCGCGGGTCTCCCTTTTCTGCCGGCAGGGTGATGATCTCTCCCCTGAAGCCAAAGACTGCACGGCTACCGGTTGGAGAGATGTCAGCGCTGCGCATGTAGTTGAATCCCTGCAGGTAGCGGGGGCGAAGTTCAAGCAGGTCAGCTGCAATCCCCACCTTCAGCCTGGCCTGTTCACCGCCGGCGATATCAAACGAGTGAAGGTATCCGGCCTGTTCAAATACGATCTTTCCCTGGGCAGCAGAAGCGCTGAGCACCGGGAAGTCGGTGAAGGTTGTGTGTTGCCTGATGTCGGAACCGCTGCCGTTGCAGGAGAAGAGGTTAAACTCCCCGTTCCTGTCACTGAGGAAATATATCCTGTCACCGACCCACATCGGGTGGGTGTCATTGCATCCGCCCTGCGGTTGGGGTACTTTAATCACTGATCTGTCAGCCGGTGTGTAGAGCCAGATTGTCGAAGCGGTCCCCCCGCGGTAGTTTTTCCACTGGGCATGTACCGGAGGCAGGGGGGTATAGGCCATTCTGGTTCCGTCGGGAGAGAGTGATACATAAAATGCATTTGGAATTGCCATCTGCTCCGGGTAACCACCCTCAATACCAACCGTGAAGAGCTGGGAGTAGCGTCCCGTAAAGGTGGCTCTCTGGGAAGCAAAAACCACCTTCGTACCATCAGGAGTGAATGTCCGGGCAACATCTGATCCGGGGTGCCATGTGAGCCTTACCGGCACACCTCCACCCACGGGGATGACAAACACATCAGTGTTGCCGTCATACTGGGCGCTGAAGGCTATCAACTGCCCGTCAGGGGAGAAACAGGGTTCCCCCTCAATTCCCTCGTCAACAGTGAGCCTGCGGGGATTTGTACCGTCAGCATTCATCACCCAGAGATCCTCCGCGTATATGAATGCGATATGTGATTTACTGACCGCGGGCTGCGAAAGCATCCGGGTATCCGAGGTGTCAATACCCCTCAGATTGCCTGCACTGCAGAACAGCAGTGCAGAAAACACTACAACTGCATAAAACTGTCTTTTCATGGCTATTTGGTTTTTCTGAAAGTGTTCGTTGCGTTTGCCTGAGACTTCGGGGTGATGACCAGGTCATTGATGCAGACATGGTCCGGCAGGCTGGCACAATAGTGAATAACGTCCGCGATGTCTTCGCCCCGCAGGGGCTCAACCCCGCTGTAGACTGATGCAGCCCTCTCTCCGTCACCCTTGAAGCGGACGAGAGAGAACTCTGTCTCCACCATTCCCGGCGCGATGTTTGTCACCTTGATGCCGTGCTTCAGGAGATCAATGCGCATGGCCCTGGAGAGTGCATCAACAGCATGCTTGGAGGCGCAGTAGACGGATCCGTTTTCATAGACCTCCTTGCCGGCAATGGAGGCGATGTTGAAGATGTGTCCCGAGCCTCTGCTTACCATCATTGGCGATACCACCCTGGTGACGTAGAGAAGCCCCTTAACGTTGGTGTCAATCATCCTGTCCCAGTCGTCTGTGTCACCTTCGTCGATGTGGCTGAGACCAACCGCCAGCCCGGCGTTGTTTATCAGTATGTCAATATGCCTCCATCCGTCAGGCAGATTACCGAGATACTTCACGACCTCCTCACGGTCTCTCACATCAAAGCATAACGGCAGTACATCTGTCCCGTATGTACCCCTGAGATGATCAGCCAGCTCTTCAAGCCTCTCTTTTCTTCTTCCTGTAATAATCAGTTTGTCAGATGATTCGGCGAATTTTAACGCAGCGGCCTCACCAATCCCTGAAGTCGCTCCTGTAATCAGTACAGTCTTTTGCATAGTATAACTTTTTCGGATCAGTAAATGTAAAAATATTAAGGGTATCTTTGCCGGCTGACTGGAAAATGATGTGTCAAATTCATTGTAAAGACGTGAAAACGGAAGGCAGCGATGCAGGAAAACCATGAGGAACCGGCAGAAGAATTGAAAACTATGCACGATGCAAACCGTAAAATGGGTCCCCCGGCGGAGCAGGTTGAGCGGATGTTCGATTCAATATCAAAGCATTACGATCTGCTGAACCACCTCCTTTCACTCGGCACTGACAGGAGCTGGAGAAGGAAAGCGGTGACGCTGATCGGGAAGCATGCCAGGCCGCGGACAATCCTCGACGTGGCTACCGGAACAGGAGACCTTGCAATCGAGGCAATGAGACTGGGACCGGAGAAAGTGACCGGTATAGACCTCAGCTCGGGGATGCTGGAGGAAGGGAGACGCAAGATTGCGAGAAAGGGCTTCTCCGGAAAGATTGAACTGCTGAGCGGTGATGCCCTGGCAACAGGGTTCCCTGACGCCACTTTCGAGGCAGCCATGTCGGCTTTCGGGGTCAGGAATTTCGAAGACACTCTCAGGGGGCTACAGGAGATGTTCAGAGTGCTCAGGCCGGGCGGCATGATCATGGTACTCGAGTTCTCGAGACCTTCCGTGTTCCCGCTGAAGCAGATTTACGGATTCTATTTCAGGAGGATACTGCCAATGATAGGCAGGCGGGTTTCAGGTGATCGTGATGCCTACAGCTACCTGCCTGATTCAGTTATGTCATTTCCCGACAATGAAAAGTTTCTGGCACTGCTTTCTTCGGCAGGGTTCGTTCAGGTGAGCCAGAGACGCCTCTCCGGCGGCATCGCAAGCATCTATACCGGCTTCAGGGCTGGCACAGATCTTGCACAATAAAGTCTGAGTTTTCCGTTATACTTAACAGGACCCGTCGGAAGCGTGTATAAAAGAACTGCCATATTCATAATCCTGCTTCTCATTCCTGTCGTACTGGATGCCCAGAAGGCAAAGCCCAAAAACGACTCGAATTATGATGACCGGCTGCTGCATTTCGGCTTCAGCATGGGCATGAACACCATGGATTTCAATGTGAAAATGAAACCCGGGTCTGAGTATCTTGCCGAGGTGACTTCCCTTAAACCAGGTATCAATATCCAGATTGTAACCGATTACAGGCCTTCAACCTACCTGGACGTAAGGTTCCTGCCGGGAGTTTCATTCGGCCAGAGGAACCTCGGGTTCTTTAACAGCGAAGGCACCAAAATAGACTCGATCCAGATCGAATCCTCCTACCTTGAGTTCCCTCTGCTCCTGAAAACCAAAGGGATGAGGCTGAACAACTCGAGGCCTTATATTATGGGAGGGATCAATTTCAGATATGACCTTGCAGGTAAAAAAGAACTGACCGGACCGGGCTACGACGGGGACGGAAACTACCTGAGGCTAAATAAGGCAGATTTATATTACGAGGTGGGAGCGGGGATTGATTTCTACCTTCCCTATTTCAAGCTTACAATTGAGGCCAAGATGTCAAACGGTCTCCGTGACGTGCTGAACTATAATGTTGACTATCCTCAGCATTTCAATGATATAGTTTCACTGAGATCACAGATGTGGGTACTCTCATTTCATTTTGAGTAGTCATGCCGGAGGAGCTGAACCTGGTCCTGCCACCTCATGTTGCCTTTGATGAGGAGGCCCTGAGGAGATATCTCGAAAAGAAAAGCGGAAAAAAGGATTTCACAGTCCGTATAATCAGGCGATCAGTTGATGCGCGCAAGCCGGATATAAAAATCAGCATTACCGTTCATCTGGTTATGCCCGGCGAGGCGGTTGCTGAGCCGGAACCATTCAAAATTACTGATGTCTCGAAGTCACGCGAGGTGCTTGTTGCAGGGAGCGGCCCGGCCGGACTCTTTGCTGCGCTGGCACTGATCGAAGCGGGACTCAGGCCTGTAGTGCTCGAGCGGGGCAGGGAGGTGCACGGTCGCAAGCGCGATGTGGCTGCAATAAGCACGAAGCAGATAGTGGATCCCGACTCCAACTACTGTTTTGGCGAAGGTGGGGCGGGGACCTTTTCAGACGGAAAGCTTTACACAAGATCGAAGAAGAGAGGCGACAACAGGCGCGTACTTGAGCTCCTTATGATGCACGGTGCCGATCCTGCAATACTCTATGAGGCGCACCCGCACCTTGGAACCGACAGGCTGCCGGGCATCATAACAAATGTCAGGAAGAGTATAACCGATGCCGGCGGAGAGGTGCTCTTCGGTAAACGGATTACAGGTATCGATGTCATCGGAGGACGCTTCAGGAGCATTACAGTCAATTACAACGAGATATATACGGCTGACGATCTGATACTTGCCACCGGTCATTCGGCACGGGATATTTACGGTCTTCTGCAGGGTGCAGGGGTAAGACTCGCTTTCAAACCTTTTGCAATGGGAGTCAGGGTGGAGCATCCGCAGGAGCTGATAGACAGGATTCAGTATCACGGCAAGGCAAGAGGTGAATTCCTTCCTGCCGCTGCGTACAACCTGGTTACCCAGGCCGGCGGACGGGGTGTCTACTCTTTCTGCATGTGTCCCGGCGGATTCATGGTTCCCTCGGCTACCTCACCCGGGGAGGTGGTTGTTAACGGCATGTCGCCCTCGCGACGCAACTCACGCTGGGCCAACAGCGGCATCGTCACGGAGATCCGCGAGGAGGATGCCCTTCGTTACGGCACCGGCCCCCTTGCCGGAATAGAATATCAGTCTGCCCTTGAAAGACTTGCCTGGCAGGAGGGAGGCATGACACAGTGCGCCCCGGCACAGCGACTGACTGATTTTGTTGAGGGAAGGGCATCTTCATCACTTCCGGCCGGCTCATACTTCCCCGGTCTTACCCCGTCAGCACTGCACGAATGGCTTCCTTCTGACATTTCAGAGAGGCTTAGGGAGGGATTCAGGGAGTTCGGCAAAAAGATGCGGGGTTATCTCACGGGCGATGCCCTGGTGGCTGCTGTGGAGTCACGAACCTCATCACCTGTCAGGGTGCTGCGTGACCCGGTCACAATGATTGCCGAAGGTATCGAAGGCCTCTGGCCGGCAGGAGAGGGCGCAGGCTATGCGGGGGGGATAGTCTCATCGGCGGTGGATGGGATGCTGATTGCAGCAAGGCTGCAATCAGGCGGGAGGCAGTAGCCATTAAGCAATTGTGTTGGCAAGATCAAACCATCAAGTGCCTGTTGAGTAAGAATCACACTACTGCCGATTGCCTATTGCCTACTGCCTCTTCTGAAGAATTCAGAACAGACTATCGCAGCAGCCATGCTGACGTTCAGCGATTCTATACCTGCCAGCGGCCGGGGCGGTCCGGGGATCGTAATACGGGTGGTGACATGGCGGAGGAGCGTCTCACTGATACCCTTTGACTCATTTCCGAAGAGGATGATGCCTTCACTTCCCAGGTCACAATCATAGACTGATTTGCCGTCCATGGTGGTTCCGTAAACGGATATCCCTTCGCTGACAGCCTTGCCGAGAAGGCTGTCGAGCGGCATGTACCAGACATTGACATGCATAAAAGCACCCATTGTTGCCTGAATGACCTTCGGGTTGTAGAAATCGACACAGTCCGGAGAGCAGAGTATGTCACCCATCCCGAACCACGCTGCAATCCGGATGATAGTTCCCAGGTTGCCCGGATCCTGGACATATTCCAGCGCCGGGATGAGGTGGCTGCGGAGGATCTCTTCGCTGAACACCTCTTTCCTCATCGGGGCCACAGCAAGCACATTGTGAGGGGTTCGCAGCGAACTGATCCGCCTAAGCTCATCGTAGCTCACGGTGACAACCTCGTCAGCACCCCTGATCACCGCTTCCGGCTCACCGTCAATCCATTCGGGCTTGCCTGCCAGCAGTACGACACGGTTTCCAGCCAGGATATACTCCCTCACCAGCTTGTCCCCCTCGATCACGAAAAGAGAGTTCTCTTCCCTGACCTTCCTTTTCTGAAGTGAGAGTATCAGTTTTACCTGGTTGCGGGTGATCATCTTAAGCATCATGCCTTAATTGAAAATAGAGTTTATAATGGTATATTTGCGTGCACTACTCTCATCGGGAAAGTGATCCGTCAGAAAGCAAATATAAAAATTACCGGCGCCAAACTGGTTCTGATTGCATTCATAATTTTCACAACCTCTTCCTGTAATCCGACAAAATATGTCCCGTCAGGCGACAGGCTTCTCAACAGAAATGAGATAACCGTCACCTCTCCCGGCGTTCCGCTGCCTTCCTCGGTGAACCGTGCAGCAATGAAGCCATATATCAGGCAACAGCCCAACAAGAAGATCTTCGGGGTCAGATTTCACCTCGGTCTCTATAACATGTCCAATCTGGAGAAAGAGAAATGGCCGCATGGCTGGCTCCGGAGGATAGGTGAGGAGCCTGTGATACTCGACGAGGTTGCTGCTGAACGGTCGGCAGGCCAGATACAGAGCTACCTCTGGTCGAAGGGCTTCTTCAATGCCAGGGTCACCGATACCGTCAGGATCACCGGTGATGAGGCGAAGGTTGTTTATGATATTATTCCCGGAAAACCTTACACAATTGCGGATATTCGATATGACGTCCAGGATTCTGTTCTCCGCGGCCAGGTGTTGATAGACACAATGAACTGCCTGCTGGAGAGGGGAATGATATATGACGTGGACCTGCTGCGAAAGGAGCGTCAGAGACTGGAGAGATTCATACGTGACATAGGTTTCTATACCTTCTCCACCGAGAATATCTTTTACAGGATTGACAGTTCACTTATGAGGAACCAGCTCATAGTCTGGTATGTTGTATCCCCGAGGGTGACTCTTGACAGCAGAGGTCAGGAGAAAAGGGAAAACCACCTGATGTACCGTGTACGTGACATCCATGTCTATCCTGAGTTTGATCCAAGGACAGCCCTGACCGGGGGCCAGGAATACATCGGGAGCCTGGATACGTCATATTACGGAGGGATACACTTCATTGCTCCGCCGGGCCGGACAACCGTGAAGCCAGAGGTCCTGGCCCAGTCAATCTACATCGCTCCCGGATCACTTTTCAGTGTTACAAACGTAGAGCGGACACAGTCGCATCTTACGGATCTTCGAAACCACCGCCTGGTAAATGTCTCTTTCATCGATGTGCAGAGCATGACAGGCCAGAGACGCGATGAAGGCATGCTTGACGCAGTCATCCAGCTCACGCCGATGCAGAGGCAGTCGTTCACTGTCGAACTCGAGGGTACAAACACCGGAGGAAACCTGGGTGGAGCGCTGAACCTGATCTACCAGAACAAGAGCCTTCTCAGGGGAGCGGAAGTCTTCAGCATGAAGCTGAAGGGTGCATATGAGACCCTTACCGAGGATGTCAGCGGTTTCAGGAACACCCAGCAGTACGGCATCGAGGCCAACCTCAGGATACCGAAGTTTATGATCCCTTTTCCGGCGAAGGAGACATTCATCCGCAACCGGGATCCCCGGACGGTTTTGCAGGCAGGGTACAACTACCAGAAGCTGCCTGTATTCAGCAGGTCAGTAGCGAACATCTCACTGGGGTATTCATGGAACGGCAACAGGTATACGAAATTCAGTGTCAGTCCTTTATCCCTCAACGTTGTAAAGCTGCACTACATCAATCCCGAATATCAGGCAGTAATAGACACAATGCCATACTTCGGCAATTCGCTTCGCGACGTAAGGATCGTTGGCGGAAGGTATAACTTCGTGTACAACAATCAGATGATTCAGAAGTCGAAGGACTACTGGAACATATACTTCAGAATAGATATAGCCGGCAATCTTCTCGATGCGGTCTACCGTACTGCCAACGCACAGGCGGCATCGGACGGGACATATCATCTCTTCAGGCAGCCTTTTGCCCAGTTCCTGAAGGGGGAGGTCGATGCTGCCTATAACTTCCGGTTCAACGAGGCCAGCAGCATCGTCTACAGGGTCTTTGCAGGCGTGGGATGGCCATACGGCAATTCGGAGGTGATGCCCTTCGAGGAGCAGTACTTCGGCGGAGGTTCCAACGACATCAGGGCGTGGATGGTGAGGACTCTCGGTCCGGGATCATATGTCCTGCCGCAGAGTGCATTCATAAACCAGACAGCTGACATGAAGCTCGAGGCCAATATCGAATACCGCTTCAAGCTTTTCTGGATACTTGAAGGGGCGACCTTCATCGATGCAGGCAACATCTGGACGGTGAGGGATGACTTTGACCGTCCCGGCAGCCGTTTCAGGATTGGTAACTTTCTGGATGACATTGCCGTTGGCACCGGCCTGGGTCTGAGATTTGACCTGAAGTTTGTGCTTCTGCGAGCCGATTTCGGGCTGAAGCTGCGTGACCCGCAGGACCGGGAGGGGTCAAAGTGGATCCCGTTTAACCGCCCCTTCAACCGCAAGAACGATCTGACGATGGTCATAGGGATCGGGTATCCGTTCTGATAGGCAATAGGCAGTAGCCATTAGGCAATAGTGTTGGCAAGATCGAGCCAACAAGTGCCTTTTGTATACTAACCACACTACTGCCTATTGCCTATTTCCTACTGCCTCTTTTTATTCCCTATTGCCTCGTATCTCATAATTTACTACCTTGCGTGTCGTCTTGTTGCATTGCTAATGAAGCCGTTAAGGAAATTCGTATCTTCACTTATCGGATATGACCGCCGCGAGCGGAGGGGGACATATGTGCTGTCCGTCATGCTTGTTGCATTCCTTCTGGTCCGGATGGTTGTCCTCAGGCCCGGAAAGATTCCGGAAGAGCTGCCTCCCCTGATCGTATCAGAAAATGACAGGGATGCCGGAACAGCCACAGAAAATGCAGAGAAGGCTTCAGTCAGCCTGTTTGTGTTTGATCCGAACACTGTCTCGCAGGAGGAATTGCAGTCCCTGGGTCTCTCTGAGAGACAGGCTCGTACGCTTGTCAACTACAGGAACAGCGGAGCACGGTTCCGAAGGCCGGAGGAGCTGGGCCGCGTCTATGGCATAGACTCGGCGACAGTTGCAAGACTAATACCTTATATACATATTACTAACGATTATGCTGCCACCGGCAAAAGCGGTACCGGTGTCAGCCCGGCAGGGGTATCAGAGGTCTCTGTCCGGGGGAGCACATATGAAGGTTCAGGTCGCAACGCTTCAGCGGTATCGGGTACAGAAAACGGAGGGTACAGTTCCCGGTCTTCAGTGCCTGCACCGGTTGACCTTAACCTCTGTACCGCCGAGGAACTTGTCAGTCTACCCGGCATCGGGCCGGTGCTGTCAGTACGTATTATCAGGTACCGAAGCCTTCTCGGAGGATTCGTTGAGAGTTCGCAGCTGAAGGAGGTATACGGGCTCGACAGCACGGTGGTGAGGATGATTGAGAGTCGCCTTACGGTGACTCTTGACTCTGTCAGGCCTCTGCATCTTGACAGTGTCACTTTCGGTGATCTTGCCCGGCATCCTTACCTGGGTTATGAAGCTGCACGGAGGATTACCAGGTACAGGAGTGTAACAAAAGAGCCTCTCACTCTCGGAGGGATGGTCAGCAGCGGGGTCATCTCCCCGGATCAGGCTGAGCGTATTGCACCCTATGTGAGGCCCCAAAAAGGTACTTCAGGAAGTGATTATGAATTTATTTCATCAAAAGTTTTGAAATGATTTTCAGAGATATTAATTTTGCACCTCGATTTTAACACAAAGTTCAATTATGATCATTGTACCGGTAAAAGAAGGTGAGAACATAGACAGGGCTCTGAAGAAATTCAAGAGGAAGTTTGAGAAGACGGGTGTAATCCGTGAGCTCAGGGCACGCCAGGCTTTCGTAAAACCCTCGGTTCGCCGCAGGGAAGAGATAAAGAAGGCCATCTATGTACAGAACATGCAGCAGGAAGAGGAGTAGTCTCTTCGTTGCATCCGCCTGAAATCAATTAAAAAATCAAAAGGTTCCTTTCATGAATATAAAGGAATCGTTTCTGCAATACCTCTCTGCCGAGAAGCGCTATTCGCGGCATACTGTCACGTCCTATAATAATGATCTGAATCAGTTCTTCAGCTGGCTTGAGCGGGAGCGTCCGGGTGCGGTTGCCGGGGATGTTACGCACGGTGATGTCAGGGGGTGGATGGTATCGCTTCTTGAGGGCGGGGCTGCCAGCGGCACCGTTCACAGGAAGATTTCGGCGCTCAGATCCCTTTTCAGGTACATGCGACGGCAAGAGATGATCAGCACTGATCCTGTTGCCGGACTTAAGCTCCCGAAGAAGTCAAGAAAGCTTCCTGTATTTGTTGCCGAGGATGCCCTTGGCAAGCTCCTGGATGAATTTCGTTTCGGCGATAATTTTTCAGGTCTGCGTGACAGAACTGTTGTGGAATTTTTGTATCTTACAGGCATGAGGAGGTCGGAACTGATCAGCCTGCGCGACACGGATGTGGATCTCTCCGCGGGGCAGGTGAGGGTGACGGGAAAGCGTGGAAAGCAGAGGATTATACCTCTTACTGCCGGCTTCGTCAGGTCTCTGCGCACATATCTTGCAGCACGTGATGAGAGCGGGCTTACCGGGGACTGGTTCTTCGTTACCGACAGAGGGAACAAAATGTATGACAAGGGTGTTTACAATCTGGTGACAAGATACCTTGCCATGGTTACAACCATAGAAAAAAAGAGTCCGCATGTACTCAGGCACACTTTTGCCACCCACATGCTGAACCGCGGGGCTGACCTCAATTCGATAAAGGAGTTGTTGGGTCATGCCAGTCTCTCGGCCACGCAGGTTTACACGCACAACACATTTGAACAGTTGAAGAAAATCTATAAACAGGCTCATCCCAGAGCATAACAATTAAATTAAGGAGATACTGCCATGAACATTCAGATCCATTCACTCAGGTTTGATGCGGACAAGAAGTTGCTCGACTTTGTTTCCCAGAAGGTGAACAAGCTTCTTCAGTACAGTGATGACATTGTCAGCGCCGAGGTGTTCCTGAGGTTAGACAATGATGAGGAGAAGGAAAACAAGGTAACGGAGATCAAGGTAGAGTATCCGGGGGGACCTCTTTTTGCCCGCAAGCAGAGCAAAACATTCGAGGAGGCGACTGACCTGGTTATAGCGGCTCTTAAGCGACAGATTGTCAAACAGAAGGCTAAGTTGCGGGGGGAGTAATCCCTTCGTATCAAAAAAACTTGCGATAATTTTGAGATTTGAAATTAAAATCCCTACATTTGCAAACCGATTTTTGAGGGTAAATTCTCAGAAATCGGTCGTTCTTTCAAATGCCGATGTAGCTCAGTTGGCCAGAGCAGCTGATTTGTAATCTGCAGGTCAAGGGTTCGAATCCCTTCATCGGCTCATTGTATAATGAGGAAGTATGTCTGACCGGACATGCTCTGAAAAGACGGGGAGATACCAAAGTGGCCAACTGGGGCAGACTGTAAATCTGTTGTCTGATGACTTCGTAGGTTCGAATCCTGCTCTCCCCACTCTTTCAGTGCCCTCGCCTCTGCCCGCAACAACCGGGGCTAAGCGGGGTGCCGGTTAATTATATAAGCGGGAGTAGCTCAGTTGGTAGAGCATTAGCCTTCCAAGCTAAGGGCCGCGGATTCGAATTCCGTCTCCCGCTCTTCATGCCGATGTAGCTCAGGGGTAGAGCACTTCCTTGGTAAGGAAGGGGTCATGAGTTCAATTCTCATCATCGGCTCAAACGATTTTGGATGTAAATTTAAATTAATAAGCTTTTAGTTATGGCAAAAGAAAAATTTGACAGGTCGAAGCCACACGTAAATATCGGTACGATCGGTCACGTCGACCACG
>JAVEZX010000066.1:0-12396 GCA_034002785.1 Bacteroidales bacterium | reverse complement strand
GATCACTTCATTAAGGTGAAAGTTGTATCTTAGGGAACCGCCGTATACGAGACCCGTACGTACGGTGGTGTGAGAGGTCGGAAAATGAAATAGGAGGAAACCTATTTCATTTTCCTCCTACTCGATTTTCAAACAGAATAGAAAAACAGTTAATTATGCTCAGCCCTTCAGAACCCGTAGGGCGATCTCTGTTGAGTTGATTTCATCTCGGGCTTGCGGGGGAAAAGCAGGTCATCCTGAGCGGCATTCCACGCCAGCCATGCAGTTATTATTGCATTGTGCCTCAGGTCAGGCACCAGGAGACGCTCACGGGTGTCAGCCAGGGTATGATAACCGCGACCGTATTCAATCTCGTCCTGTATGAACTGGAATCCCGGCAGTCCTGCACCGTCAATGCTCTGATGATCGGTACCGCCTGTATTCCTGATAGTGATTGTATTGAATCCCATGTCTTTCACTGGTTCCATCATCGCCTCGAACCATGGCCTGGCAAGGTTGTTCTCCTGCAGGTAGATGCCGCGGTAACGACCTGTGCCGTTGTCCATATTAAAATAAACAGAGAACTTATCAAAACCTGGTTTCTTTTCGCTCTTCTCCCTGTCATAAAGGTATTTGAAGACATAACCCCTTGAGCCCAGCAGACCCTGTTCCTCACCGCCCCAGAGAGCCACGCGAATCGTCCTGCGCGGTTTGGCATCAAGAGCCTTAAGAATGCGCAGCGCTTCAATCATTACAATGCAACCCGATGCGTTGTCTGCAGCACCGGTGCCACCATGCCATGAGTCGATATGAGCGCCCAGCAGCACCACCTGGTCCTTCAGTTTCGGATCGGTTCCGGGAATCTCTGCAACAACGTTGTATATCTTTTTACCAGGGGTGAATGATGCCTTGATCTCCGCTTCAATCTCCACCTTCTCGCCCTTGGCAAGGAGCCTCTCCATACGACCGTAAGCTTCCAGCGGGATGTTGATCTCAGTCACGGGAGGAGTACCTTTGCCATCATACTGAGCGCCCGATGACCGGGGTATGTTGAATGCACTCCCCTGGCTGATGCTCATGAGGATATCCTCACCGCGGAGAAACTCCACAATCTTGCCCCTTAACTCACGCATAGCCATATAATCGCCCATAACCCTTCTCGACGGCCTGCCACCGGCATCAGCCATCGCAAGCTGCTCAAGCTCCTGGTCGGTAAGCCGGCTCGCCAGCGGTTCAAAACTGACCTCGTACTGCGAGGAGGAGGGAGCCATGATGATCTTCCCCTTCAGCTTGCCACGGTATTTCTCAATGTCTTCAACAGTCTTGATATCAACAAGAACCACCTCGCCCCTGATGAGGCCGTTGGTACCGGCCGTCCATGCCACCGGAGTGACTGAGAAGTTGTTGTAGTAGGGCGCAACCATCGCGGCATAGGCCTTCGTGTAGTCCCATCCGCCGCGACTGAAGTCGCTGACATCCTCAATACGTACGTTAGAGAAGCCATATTCGGCCAGTTTCGCCCTTGCGATCTCATTGGCCCTGTCAAGACCGGCTGATCCTGTCAGCCTTGGTCCGGAAAGGTCAGTCAGCAGGTAGGCAAGTGTCTCAATGTCAGAGTTCCTCTGGCCCTCCTGCCTGATCTTATAAACCATTTCAAGGTTAACCGCAGGCGCCTGGGAGGCAACCGGCATTACGAAAGCGACAAGGATGATCGCGACCAGCGTCATCCTGTAATTTTTTAAACTGAGTTTCATTTTTTCCAGATTAGCGGGATTAAATATAGAGGCATAAAATTTAAGCAGGTGAGGCATTAACATTAATTAACTTTACTTTTGTGCTGAGATGACCATCAGATGATCTATCCCGATACATACGAACTCAAGATCGGCTTTGACCGCATCAGGGAGCAGCTTAACAATCTCTGCCTTAGTCCGGCCGGCGTCAGGAAGGCGGAAGCAATGCATGCGGCCTTTGATGCCGGAGAGGTGAGGGCGAGGCTGGCCCTCACTGCCGAGTTTCAGCAGATCCTCGCCTATGGCGAACAGTTTCCGTCAGACAACTACAATGACTCCTATGCCATGCTCGAGAAACTCCGCGTGGAAGGAACCTTCCCCGAGCTTGAGGAGGTGGTGGCGCTACGTGGTTCGCTCGATACTATACGCCGTATAATCGGTTTCTTCAGGAACAGGAAGGATGGCCGTTACCCGCTGCTTACGGAGCTTACCGGCAGGGTCGTCTTTTATCCCTTTGTCTCAGAGGCTATTGACCGTATCATCGATAAGGAGGGAAAGGTTCGCGACGGTGCATCACCGGCCCTGAAGACAATTCGCGCCGAGCTGGCCTCTAAGAACCTGGCTGCGGTGAGAAAGCTTCATTCCGTTCTGCGCCAGGCACAGGTCGACGGAATCATCGACCGCGATGTGACCGTGGCTATACGTAACGGCAGGGGAGTGATACCCGTCAGCGCTTCAAACAAGAGAGGGATCAGGGGCTTCGTTCACGATGAATCAGCCACGGGCAAGACCGTATTTATAGAGCCGGCAGAGGTGGTTGAACTGAACAACGAGATCACCGAACTGGAGCACCAGGAGAAGAGAGAGATAGTGCGTATCCTCACAGCACTGGCAGATACTATCAGGCCGTACATTGACGACCTGCAGGAGAACTGCAGCTTCCTGGCTGAGATAGACTTCATCAGGGCAAAGGCAATATTCGGCAACAGGCTCGACTGTATCATGCCTGCCATAGCTGCCACCCCGCACATTAGATGGATAAATGCCCGTCACCCGCTGCTGACACTCTCCTTTGCCCGGACCCCCGGCCGGGTAGTGGTGCCGCTGTCAGTCACCCTTGACAGCCGGGAGCGGATACTGGTTATATCCGGCCCTAATGCCGGGGGAAAATCAGTATGCCTTAAAACAGTGGCACTGGTCCAGTATATGATGCAATGCGGCATGACAATCCCTGTCGGCGAAGGGACGGAAGCCGGGATCTTCGGCAGGTTCTTTATAGATATAGGCGACGAGCAGAGCCTCGAGAACGACCTTAGTACCTACAGTTCCCACCTGTTGAATATGAAGCAGATGCTACGGCACGCCGATGCCATGTCACTGGTAATGATTGATGAGTTCGGCACCGGAACGGAACCGGTACTAGGCGGGGCACTGGCCGAAGCTATTCTCGCGGAACTCAATAAAAGGGGAGCCTATGGTGTGATAACCACCCATTATACAAACCTGAAACACTTCGCCACTGCGCAGGAAGGGATCAGCAACGGTGCGATGGCGTTTGACAACCAGCTGATGCAGCCGCTGTTCCGCCTCGACCAGGGGAAGCCCGGAAGCTCATTCGCTTTCGAGATAGCCAAAAAGATAGGCCTGCCGCAGGAGATACTGTCAGATGCAGCATCAAGGGCAGGAGAGGGGAACGTCGACTTCGACAGGAACCTCCGTGAGATTGCACGCGACAAACGGTACTGGGAGAAGAAGCGTGAGGCAGTCCGCCGCCACGAAAAACGGCTCGAGGAACTTATTGCCACCTATGAGACACAATTGGGTGACATTAAGACACAGAAGAAAGAGATCATCACCCAGGCGAAGAGCAAGGCGGAGGAGATGCTCCGCGATACCAACCGGATGATAGAGAACACCATCCGCACTATCCGGGAGGCACAGGCAGAAAAAGAAAAGACGAAGGAGGTCCGCGAGGAACTGGACTCGTTCCGTGAACACCTTGACAGAGAGGAAAAGAAGGTTGAGGTCCCGGTGGCGGCAAAACCCCGCATAGACACTCCGGCGGAAAGCATCGTGAAACGGATCTCGGCAAAAAAAGAGACACCGCAGCCGGTTAAAAAGAAGAAGACAACACTGGCACCGGGCGATTATGTGAAGATTGCCGGCACGGATACAGTGGCCCAGGTGACTGAGATACGGGGAAAAAAGGTGCAGGTCATCTCAGGCAGCCTGAAGATGAATGTGGATATAAGCATGACAGAGCCCGTCTCTGACGAGGAGAAGAAGAAGGCAGCATCGGCAGGCTCGAAGCCGCAGAAGATAGACTGGTCCCTTACCGCACGTCGCAACAAGTTCAACCCGGAGATCGACGTGCGCGGCATGCGCACCGAGGAGGCGCTGCAGGTGGTACAGGAGTTCATTGACACCGCACTGATGATCCAGTACAGGAACCTGCGTATACTGCACGGCAAGGGGAACGGCATACTGAGACAGATGATCAGGCAGTACCTGGAGTCTACCGGTGCAGTGAAAAGCTCAATGGATGAGCATGTTGAACGAGGCGGAGCGGGGATAACACTGGTAGAGCTGGATATCTGATCCAGGAGGCTTGCAGGGTGCAAACAAACCTGTTTTATATCATTTTTTCACATTCCGAAATGAATAGTTTTGCATAACGAAATACCTGAACCATGAAGAAACTGACAATTCTTTTTCCCGCCCTGATAATGCTGATGACCCTTCAATCCGCCGGGCAGACCAACGATTTTTACGATGATGCGCCTACCGTTAAGCTGAAAGGAAACACTAAAATCCTTGTCACAGGTGAGATTGAGAAGGATGTAACCGTTGACATCACCCGGCTGCCGGGACGCAGCATAACTGTCAAGGAGACAACACTCATCGACGGAGCAGTTGGCTTCACGGGAGCATACCGCTATGACGGCTATTCAGTCTATGACATCCTTGACAGGGTGGTTCTCAAAAAGAAGAACGAGGCTGAATTTCCCCCGATCATTGACCTCTATGTCGAGATCACAAATGACCGTGGTGAGACGGCTGTCTTCTCCTGGGGAGAGATCTATTACCCGGTAAACAGGCACCGTCTCATGATTGCCACCTCGGTAGCAAGGATAGTGCCCTCTAAGGCAAAGGACCTCTGGCCGCTGCCGACCGAAACGAAGATCATTGCCGGCAATGACCTCGTCACCTCACGCAATATAAGCAACCCCGTTAAGATCACTGTGAAGTCGCTTGACAGCAAATATCCGATCAATAAGGGTATGAACCCTATGTTTTCAGAGACTATGAGGATATGCGTCAACGGCAAGCAGCGCGCAATACTTTCAGCGCTTCCGGAAGGTACGGACAGTGAGACATATCATACCGTGTTTTATGGTCGCGGGATGGGTATTCACGGTACCACCCCCTTCACAGGCGCCATGATCCATGAGCTTCTTGAAGACTACTACACCCTCTCTCCTGAAGTTCTGCAGAAAGGGTTGGTTGTGATTGCCGGCCTTGACGGTTACCGTGCTGCCTTTACGCTCAGCGAGATAGTGAATCGCAATGACCAGCAGGAACTGCTCATAATTGATCGGGACAACTATGAAGGTGCAGGCCGCTTCTCACTCTTCCCTGCGGGCGACTTCTTCTCTGACCGCGCCATCAAGGCGGTGATGGAGGTTGACCTTCTGCTTCCGAAGACAGGTGTAATCATCTTCTCTGACGAGCCGGACAAGCTCTGATTTTGCGGGGCCGTTAAGCTAAAAAAAAGACGGCGCCCTTACACGGGGCGCCGTCAGTTATTTTTATCAGTCCTGATCTGCTTAGTCCAGCTTCACCGAACCGTATGATGTGTTAATGGTTACTTCAGATGCGGGAGAGGAGCAATTGCCAAACTTGCCGGCCATCTCGGTGGAGGTGTTACCTACTATCCTCCTGTCAGGAGAGAAGCGTGAATCGTCCAGCTTGATGCTTCCATAGGAGCTGCTGGCATTGAGCCTGTAGCATGCTGCCGGGTCAATACCAAGCCTGACGGCGCAATAACCTGCTTTAACATTAACCTTTTCAAATCCTGCAGGTATAGCGTCAACCGAGAGATTGCCATACTTGGTCTCTACATCCAGCTTCTTGTTTACCTTCTTGAACCTGAGGTCAGTATAGCCGCCCATGACAACAATGTTATTGGCCTCACCTATGTTGTAGCCGTCATATTTGCTGTCGGCCACCAGCGAACTTACCTCTGTTACCGAAACCTTGGAATATTTGCTGTCAACCAGCAGGGCGGTTGCCCTTTCCACGCTGAACATGCCAACATACCGGGCGTTGATCTCAGCCCATCCAAGCTCATATACGGTAGCCTTGCCATAGGCCACGATTATTGTATTTAGCGGCTTGACATTCCCCCTGGTAAGCTTGTTTACCGTAAGATCGCCGTACTTCACGTTCAGCATAGCATGCCCGGAGAGCTCATCAACAACAGTATTTCCGTACTTGTTGTCGATTTCAAGGTTGACATCCGCAGGCATCTTTATATTGTAGTTGATGCTGAAGTTGTTGTTTGAACCTTTCCAGCTTATGGAAGAAAATTCCTTGCTGAAGACAGTCTCAGCCGTGAGGTTGCCGTCTGCCTCGGTAAACTCAACGGTGATCATCTCCAGGAGCTTCCTGGCTCGCTCAGCGGAGGTATTTTCAATCTTTACGGTTACATCAACAACGACGTTGTTTTTGTCCCACGTCTCGGTGACCACTGCCCCGAACTTGTTGATAACCTTCAGGGTAGAGTTGTCCGTCGGTACAAACTCCCTGTGAAATTCCTTCCTGACCTCTTCTGCCGAGGCGGACAGGGCGACTGCGCAGAACAATGCTGCGAAGAGTGTCACCCGCTTGTTAGTAAACAACTTTTTCATGGCTGACTGGATTAGAGGTTTCTGCTTTTATCTCTCTGAGCTGTTCAAGTATGTAGCTCATCACTTCTATTTTGGTCTGGTAATGTTTTATCATGGCATCAATGATGCGCTGGTCATTCGGATTTGCCCTGAGCTCCTTCTGCAATTCGGTATAAACAGAGTCCATCGAAGCCATCTCCTTCATCAGCACTTCCTTCTGCTCCGGGTTTGAAAGGTCCAGGGCGGTGAATTCATTCTCCATGAAGTTCACCTGCTGCACATAGTAGCTCTCCACCTCGCGGTACTCAGGTGATACTTCGCTGAGCGTCATCTTCGTCTTCAGGTTGGGCCTTACGAAGTGATCAAAGGTCCAGAGTGATGAGAGCGTCACGAGCAGGGTCACCACGGCTGCCTTAAGCAGGTAGGGAAGGATGCTTCTCTTTGCTCTGCCGGCATGAAGCCTGGTGGCAAGCTTGAAACTGAACCTTTCGAAGTGGCCGTCTGACGGCTCCCTGTCGTCAAACTCACCCCTGTTGTTTTTGAATATCTCTTCAAGTCTGTTCATACTTCGAATATTTTTCTGTTCTTAAGTTCACTCACCAGCTTCTGCTTTGCCCTCGACAGCTGTGACCGTGAGGTGCTGCTTGAGATGTTGAGCATCTCTGCTATCTCATCGTGGTCGTAACCTTCGATAAGGTAGAGAGAGAGTATCACCCGGTAACCTTCCGGCAGCCTCTCAATGGCTGCCTTGACCTCCTCAACGCGTGCATTAACTTCTTCCCTGTACTTCGCGTCATCAGGACTGTCATCCCTGATCCCCGTGTGACTGTCAATGTCTTCAAAGATCGCTTTCCTTTTACCCAGGGCGTCAAGTGACCTGTTGACCACTATTCTCTTCAGCCATGCGCCGAAACTGACGGTACCCGAGTAGGTGTTAATCTTATCGAAGGCTGACAGGAAGGCTTCCTGCATAACATCTTCCGCCTCCATGTCATTGTTCACAATACGCAGGCTCGTGTTAAACATAGCCTTGTAGTAAAGCTTGTAAACCTGGAACTGTGCCTTCTGGTCACCTGAACGACAACCGTCAATCAGGTCCTGATGTATGTTCCTGAATGCTGCTTCAACATTTTCCATCTTTATTGCAAGATCTGGTTTAAGTATGTTTGACGCTGCACCCACGTATTTGAACTCTTCAATTCAATGACGACAGAGGTGGGTGAATGCTGCATCCAAGGTAAAAAAAAGCAACAGTAGAGAAAAATATTTTTATCCCTGTGTTACTGTACCAGTTGCATAGTCAAGTTCAGAGCCGAAAAGACTGTGGGGAATTGAGTAAACAAGCAACAGGATCACAGCTGCTGCAATTATATAACCCGGACGATCCTTTTTCCGATTCATTACAACTGCAAGTATCCAGGCAAAGACTGCAATAAGAGTCTTATTGTCAGTAAGATCCCATCCAAACGGAATCCCTGTCCAGAACTCGCCGAAAGCGTACTTCTGTACCAGCGGACCCAGCACCATACCTCCTGCCAGCAGCAGCCAGAGAGCCCATTGTCCGTGCCTTTTCCATGCGCCTGATCCGGCTGCGGCAGTTATCCCGGCCAGGTTTGAGAGCAGCATGGCGAAAAACATGATCAGGATATGCGGTATCATTATGATCGCCGGAACATTCCCCTTGAACCTTATCACAACGGGTTTCTCCTTCATTATTGCAGTCTCGGCACCTGACGGATCCGCCAGTACAACATAGTACTCCAGCTTACCCGCTGCAGGCTGGGAGGGAAGCTCGCCCGCAAGTACGTTTCCGTCATGCTTCATCGGAACAACGGTCCACTCTTCGTTCACCCGGAAACGGCGGTAATGCAGCGTCCCCGCTATCTCTGCCGGCACCTCAAGCTTGATCATGCAAGGGTGGGTATTGGTCTGACTGCGCTTAAGCGCGAAGGAGTACTCTGTCCCGCTCAGTGTCACCGAACTCTTGAGGGGATAGGTCGGACCTGTCGTCCTCTGGTACATCGCGGCTGCCACGGTGATTATTATGGCTATGGTCCAGAAAAGGAAATTTTTCATTGTGATTATGCTTTTTAACTTTTATAACTGAATTATGAGGACCTCCCTGGTCCCGTTACGCAATACCTCAACCGAAACAGTCTGCCCTGCCTTCAGCTGACCGAGCCTGAACATGTAGTCCTCAATGTTGCTGACAGGCTTGCTGTCTATTGCAACAATTATGTCACCTTTCTGCATTCCTCCGAGCGCTGCCGGTTTGCCGGGCGTGACGAAGTCGGCCCGCAGTCCGTTGCTGACGTTGCCGGCAAAGTCAGGCATGATCCCGAATGTGACACCTCTCCTGCGGCTCATGGGACCCGTGGGTTCCCTGGGTCCGGCCTCGGTGAAGGCAAGCCTGGCAGAAGAATTGGCCGCGGAAGAGATGACGCCTGCGAGCAGATCACCCACCTTCACCATCCCTTCGTAGTTGAGCTTGTCCGGAGTGTCATCCGGCGTGTGGTAATCCAGATGAGCTCCCGTGGTTACTGAAAGCACCGGGATATTCTTTCCATAAAACGAGGAGTGGTCTGAGGGGCCGTATCCTTCAGAGGTAAAGGAGAGCCTGACCGCCGTGGTATCGCTGTATGCAAGAACAGTGTCGCGAAGACCGGCAGCAGTGCCGACACCGGCTATCTGCAGCCCGTTTCCCTCTTTCATGCGGCCCACCATGTCAAGATTGATCATCAGGTTAACCGCAGAAGGGTCAATGCCCATGTTCTCAACGAAATGCTTTGATCCGAGCAGTCCCATTTCCTCGCCGGCGAAGGCTACAAAAAGGATGCTCCGCGAGAAGGGTTCACTGTTCTCAGCCAGACGCTCAGCCAGTTCTGTCATCAGAGCCACCCCGGAGGCATTGTCATCAGCTCCGTAATGGATTGCAATAGTGTCGGGAACCCTGCTGGAGGAGCCTGGTCCGCCCATCCCAAGATGGTCGTAGTGTGCTCCGATTATGATGTATTCATCAGACGCGGAGGTCCCGGGCAGCATCATTACAACGTTCGAGGTCAGAGCCTCTTTCTTGTTCACATCTGCCTCTGCATCAACCATTGTGAGCACAGCGAAGCCTGCCCGGGCGTCCGGATCGGCTGCTCTCTTTTCCAGATCACTGAGATTCACGGAAGAGCCCCTGAGGATCGAGTCAGCCACGCTTCTCTTCACCTGCAGCACCGGTAACCCCGACCTCGCTTCGCTGCGCGACGGCCTGTCAAGGTTGTCACCCGGATCCCACTTTTCTCCGGACACGAGCAACACGCCTGCAGCTCCCTTCTCCCTTGCATTCAGAACCTTGATACGGTCTGTGCTCAGCCGTCCGTAACCGGCAGCTGCGGGATCGGATTCAGGATACCCCCGGAGAACCAGCGCCCACTTGCCAGCAACATCCGGTCCTGAAAAATCATCACGGTGAAGTGTGTCTCCCGATGGCAAAAGTCCGTATCCGCAGAATACTACCGGAGCCTTCAGGGATGACTTGTCCGACAGGGCCAGCGGCATGAAGTCGGTCCCGATCGCATAGTCCCTGCCGTTGACAGACAGACGGTTGCCGGTTCCCGGCTCCACAGCAACGTTAACGCTGAACGGCTGCAGCCCGTTGCCTGCAAAAGGCCTTGCACCTGCCTTCTTCAACTCGTCACGGATATAGAGTGCGGCAAGCGAGTCGCCCGCCGTGCCCGTCCCCCTTCCCTGGAACTGCTCAGAAGCCAGGCGACCGGTGATAATTGAAAGTTCATCCGGAGTGATGGCAGCCTTTCTGCCTGTACCGGCGCAGGCATTCATTGCGATGGCAATACATATTATGAATACAATTCTCATAAGTCAATTTTTGTGCCGGTAAAAATAGCAATCTTTTGATACCCTGAGAGTGTGATATTTGCAATCAATTGCCGGAGAGGCGAGGCATGCATAAAAACAGCCTGCCGGGAAGGTATTGGTTGTCCCCTCCCGGCAGCATGTATTTTATTCTGTAAATGTACAGTCAGCGAATCAGTTGAACTGCTGGATGGCTTTCTTAATCAGAGAGATGGCATCACGCAGCTGCTCCTCTGTAATGATAAGGGGAGGAGCGAACCTGATAATATGACCGTGTGTGGGTTTGGCCAGCACTCCCAACTCCTTCATGGCAAGGCACACATCCCATGCCTCCTTGCCGTTCTTCGGCCTGATGACGATGGCGTTGAGAAGTCCCTTTCCGCGTACAAGTTCTATCATGTCAGACTTCATAGCCCTCATCTCTTCACGGAAGATTTTTCCAAGCCTCTCAGCCTTCTCAGCCAGTTTCTCATCGCGGACCACCTCGAGGGCAGCTATCGCAACCTTGCATGCAAGAGGATTGCCGCCGAAGGTAGAGCCGTGCTCACCCGGCTTGATAGTCATCATTATCTCATCATCGGCCAGCACTGCTGAAACGGGCAATACACCTCCCGAGAGGGCTTTCCCCAGGATAAGGATGTCCGGTCTTACTCCTTCGTGGTCACATGCCAGAAGCTTTCCTGTACGTGCTATCCCTGTCTGCACCTCATCGGCAATGAAGAGAACATTGTGCTTTTTGCACATGTCGTAAGCCTTCCTGATAAACCCTTCATCCGGGACAAAGACACCCGCTTCGCCCTGTATGGGCTCTACAAGGAATCCTGCCACATCAGGATCAGCCAGTGCATTCTCGAGTGCGGGCAGATCATTGTAGGGAATAGTAATGAAGCCGGGGGTGAAGGGACCGTAATCCTTTCTTGCATCCGGGTCTGTTGACATCGACACAATTGTGATTGTACGTCCGTGGAAGTTGCCGTCACAGACGATGATTTTGGCCTGGTTTTCCTTAATTCCCTTTACCAGGTAAGCCCACTTGCGGCAAAGTTTCAGGGCAGTCTCGTCGCCTTCGGCCCCGGTATTCATAGGCAGAACCTTGTCGTAGCCGAAGTACTTCGTCACAAACTCTTCGTACTCTCCAAGAACTGAATTGAAGAATGCCCTGGAGGTGAGAGTCAGCTTCGAAGCCTGTTCCGTCAGCGCTCCTATAATCTTCGGATGGCAGTGGCCCTGGTTTACAGCAGAATATGCAGAGAGAAAATCATAGTAACGCTTACCTTCTACATCCCATACAAAAGGACCTTCACCGCGTTCAAGCACAACAGGCAGGGGATGATAGTTATGGGCACCGAATTTCTCTTCTCTTTCAATGTAATCATGGGGTTTCATATCGTTATATTTTATGGTGTTAGTCTCTTTCTTGGTGTGGCAATGATACGAACCTTTTTCGACAAAAAGAAGGAGAGAAATCAGCTTTCTTCATCGCCAAGAAGGTCGGGCCTCTTTTCACGCGTAATGCGGAGTGACTGCTCGAAGCGCCACTTTTCAATCTCCGGAGTGTTTCCGCCTGTGAGGATTTCCGGGACCTTCCATCCTCTGAACTCCGCCGGTCTGGTGTATTGAGGCGGTGCAAGTAGCCCGTCCTGGAATGAGTCGGAGAGAGCCGACTCTGAGTCGGATATTGCTCCGGGGAGCAGCCTGACGATAGCATCCGTTATTACAGCCGCAGGCAGTTCGCCGCCGGTAAGAACATAGTCGCCGATTGATATCTCGCGCGTTATGAGATGGTCCCTGACGCGCTGGTCTATCCCCTTGTAGTGACCTGCCAGGATGATGATGTTCTCCTTCATCGAGAGCTCATTCGCCATCGGCTGGGTGAAACGGGCCCCATCGGGGGAGGTGTATATGATCTCGTCATAATGACGCCTGGATGTGAG
>JAVEZX010000065.1:0-12862 GCA_034002785.1 Bacteroidales bacterium | reverse complement strand
CATATCCAGGCCGGGTGACGAGACGTTGAGCTCATAATCGCCCAGTTCCTCTCCCAGCTCGTTGCCTATATGTTTGCTGACCATAACACAGTCCTCAATCTTCAGCCCTTCCGGCCTGTCTATGAGAACAGTAATACGGCCGGTGCTGCTCAGCCTGACATCCACGAGGAAGATGCCGGTAGCGCTGATATGCTCCGTCACTAGTTTCCTTATGTTGTCCTTTGTAATCACTGTCTGATTTTTGATAACAAAATAGGGGACTTTTGTCCCCTGAGCCAATCTACCCTGCTATTCGGGTGCAAAGATAATATCATTTTTTTAATAATCAATCAATCCTCAGCCTGAAAAATTAAGAGGAGTGCTGTATATGAAGCTTTTCTTGCCCTGTTTTGGAAACAATTGAATAAATTTGCGGGCATAAAACCGGTACTGTTTGACAAACAGGAGAAAAATTATCAACGACCCGGTCTACGGGTTCATCAGTCTGCCCAATGATCTGATATATGATCTGGTGGGGCATCCCTGGTTTCAGCGGCTTCGCAATATAAGGCAACTGGGGCTCTCCAGCCTGGTCTATCCGGGTGCGGTGCACAGCCGCTTTCAGCACAGCCTTGGTGCGATGTACCTCACGGGGCAGGCGATTCATACTCTCAGGACCAAAGGGATAGAGATCTCGGAAGAGGAGGAGGAGGCTGTACTGGTGGCCATACTGCTCCATGACATCGGGCACGGACCCTTTTCCCACGCACTGGAGCACTCCCTGATTGAAGACACCCCGCACGAGGTAATGTCACTGCTCATTATGGAGGAACTGAACGGCGCAATGAGCGGCAGGCTCACAAACGCCATAGCTATCTTCCGCGGTGAGTACCCGAGACGCTTCTTCCATGACCTGGTGACGGGCCAGATGGATATGGACCGGATGGACTACCTCAGGCGCGACAGTTTTTTTACCGGCGTCATTGAGGGGTCAGTCGGTTCCGACCGGATTATCAGGATGCTGAATGTGTCAGATGACAGGCTTGTGGTTGATGAAAAGGGTATCTATTCCGTTGAGAAGTTTCTGATAGCCAGGAGAATGATGTACTGGCAGGTATATAATCACCGCACTGTGGTCTCGGCAGAGAAGCTGCTCACCAGCCTCCTTGTCAGGGCACGCATGGTGACAGCGGCAGGAGTGAAGCTCTTTGCCCCGCCAGCCCTCGCCTGGTTCCTGAAGCCCCGCCACAACAAGGGGGCAATGGAGGAACGAACCGCTCTGGTCGGACACTTTACGGCACTCGACGAGAGTGATATACTCTCTGCCACAAAGGTATGGATGAGCTGCGGCGACAGGGTGCTGGAAGACCTGTGCAGACGGTTCGTCAACAGGGACCTGCTGGGAATAGAGCTTCAACGGACACCGTTTGACACAGAGAAGGTTGCTGAAACGGGCCTCAGGGCGAAAGAAATCCTCGGGCTGAAGGATGACGAGGTGATCTTCTATGTAAACACTGGAGACGTCTACAACCAGACTTATGCGCCGGGCACTCCCGAAGTGCGCATACTCCTGAAGAACGGAACTACCCGGGATATCACTGCCGTGTCCGACCTGTTTGACAAGGATGCTCTTTCTGAAAAGGTTACGAAGTACTACCTCTGCTACCCGAAGGAGATTGTGAATTAAACGATAAACTGAAAAATGGAATTTACTGCCGAAATGATAGCCGGTATACTCAACGGAACAGTCGAGGGTGATCCGGAAACGAAACTGAATACAGTTGCAAGAATAGAGGAGGGCCGCCCTGGCGCTCTCTCCTTTCTCTCAAACCCGAAATATGAACCTTACCTCTACAGCACCGCTGCTTCAGCCGTACTGGTGAAGAACGACTTCGTCCCGGCAAAAGAGGTGACTGCCACTCTCATCAGGGTGGATGACCCTTACCAGGCACTGGCACGTCTCCTGGCCTTCTATGAGCAGGCCAGGCCGGCGAAGAAGGGGATTCACCCTTCTGCAGTAATCGACGCAGGTGCAAGACTTGGTGCTGACCTGTTCATCGGTGCCTGTGCCGTAATCTCCGAAAAGGCGGAGATAGGGGATGGCTGCTCGCTTCATCCCCAGGTCTTTATCGGGGAGAATGTAAAAATCGGGAAGAACTGCACACTCCATCCGGGGGTAAAGGTTTATCGCGACTGCGTGATCGGGAATGACTGCATCATCCACGCCGGTGCGGTGATCGGTGCCGACGGCTTCGGCTTTGCCCCGGTCAGTGAGGCCAACTTCATGAAAATACCTCAGATAGGAAATGTCATAATTGAAGACAATGTGGAGATAGGCTCCAACACCTGCGTAGACCGGGCAACAATGGGCTCAACCGTGATACATAAGGGTGTCAAGCTTGACAACCTCATCCAGGTGGGCCATAACGTGGAGATAGGAGAGAATACCGTGATTGCCGCCCAGTCGGGCCTTGCAGGCTCAACCAAGGTCGGCCGCAACTGCATGTTCGGCGGGCAGGTGGGACTGGCAGGTCATCTGAGCATTGCCGACGGCTGCAAGATAGGAGCACAGTCAGGAATCATGAGCACCGTGAGCGAGGAAAACTCCATCCTTCTCGGTTACCCGGCTACCGACAGCAAACAGTTTCTCAAAAGTGTGGTTTATATCCGTAAACTCCCCGAAATGAGCAGCAGGGTGGATGCACTTGCAAAAACGGTGGAGTCTTTAAAAAACAGATAGTTCCGCAAGACGGTCTAAATGAAATGATTTGAACATCACACAGATGTAGCGGTTTTCATTATGCCGTTCGGAAAATTTTCATTTTATTTGCACGATTAAAACTGATCTGATATGAGCGATAAGCAAAGGACGCTGGCTAATGAGGTGAGTCTCAGCGGGAAGGGTCTTCATTCGGGAATTGATGTGATAGTAACCTTCAAACCGGCCCCTGCGAATCACGGATATAAATTCTGTCGTACTGACCTGCCCGGTGCCCCGATTATTGATGCTCTGGCTGACCATGTCACCGAAACCTCCAGGGGTACCACGCTCGTGCAGGGGGAAGCTTCAGTAGCAACAATAGAACATGTTCTTGCTGCGTTTGCAGGGATGCGCGTTGACAACGCCCTGATAGAGATAAACGGTCCTGAAGCCCCGATTATGGGTGGCAGCTCACGCATGTTCGTCGAGGCCATCAAAAAGGCAGGCATTGTTGAGCAGGAGGAGGAGCGTAACTACTACGTCATAAAGGAGAAAATCACCTTTTCCGACGAGGAACATGGCGTTGACCTCATCGTCTACCCTGATGATCACTTCAGTGCCCATGTGCTGATAGACTATAACTCAAAGATACTCGGTAACCAGTATGCAATCCTGGACCAGCTGGACGACTTCGAGAAGGAGATTGCGGGAAGCCGCACCTTCGTCTTCTTCCATGAGCTTGAGCCCCTCTTCCGCATGGGTCTGATCAAGGGAGGCGACATGGAGAATGCCGTGGTGATACTCGAGCGCGAGGTGGAGCAGGAGGAGATAGACCGCATAGCCAGGATTTTCAACAAGCCCGGGATCACCGAGCACCACGCCGGTGTACTCAACAACACGAAGCTGAGGTACCCCAACGAACCGGCACGCCATAAGCTGCTTGACCTGATAGGCGACCTGTCACTTGTGGGACAGCCTATCAAGGGGAAAGTGGTGGCAACAAGGCCGGGCCATTTTTCCAATACCCGGATGGCAAGGCTGATAAGACAGCAGATCAAGAGGCAGACAACAAAGAAGGAAATTCCTCTTCTTGACACTACCAAGCCTGCTGCAATGGATATTGAGCAGATCAAGAAGCTGCTCCCTCACCGGTTCCCGTTCCTGATGGTGGACCGGATACTTGAGGTTACAAAGAATCATGTGATCGGGATTAAGAACACCACCTACAACGAGGCATTTTTCCAGGGCCATTTCGAGCAGGAGCATGTATTCCCGGGTGTGTTGCTGGTTGAAACAATGGCACAGGTGGGAGGTATCCTTGTACTGAGCAACGTGGATGAGCCGGACAGATATTCCACCTATTTCCTCAAGATTGACAGGATGAAGTTCAAGCACAAGGTGGTTCCGGGTGACACAATCGTTGTGAGGGCCGACCTGACCGAACCCATCCGTAGGAGTATCGTGATCATGTATTGTCAGGCCTTTGTGGGAGAGAAGCTGGTTGCCGAGGGGGAGTTGACGGCGCAGGTCATTAAGAACAGATAAATTATATGATTTCTTCACTTGCATTTATCGATCCGAAGGCTCAGCTTGGCGAGGGGGTCACAGTTGAGCCGTTTGCAACCGTCTATGGCGATGTAATAATCGGTGACGGCACATGGATAGGGTCCGGGGCAGTCATTTATGACGGCGCCAGGATAGGAAAAAACTGTCGCATCTTCAACGGGGCATCTGTCTCTGCCATACCGCAGGACATGAAGTTCAGCGGTGAGGAGACGACGCTTGAGATAGGTGACAACACAACAGTAAGGGAGTTTGCCACACTCAACAGGGGTACCCGTGCACGTGGTAAGACAACCATAGGAAATAACTGCCTGCTGATGGCCTATGTGCATGTGGCGCACGACTGCAAGGTTGGGAACAACGTGATCATTGTGGCATCGTCAGGCATAGCCGGGGAGGTTGAGCTGGGAGATTGGGTGACGCTTGGAGGGGCCACCGTCGTTCATCAGTTTGTACGTATTGGCAATCATGCTTTCCTTGGTGGCGGATCGAAGGTGCGAATGGATGTGCCTCCCTTCATCAAGGCTGACAGGGAGCCGCTTGCCTACATGGGTCTTAACAGCGTAGGACTGGAGCGCCGGGGATTCACAAAGGAGAAGTTGCATGAGCTGCATGAAATCTACCGGGCCTATTACAATATGGGTATGAACGGTACTAAGGCTCTGGAATATATAGAGGCCAATTTCGGCTCCACACCGGAGCGGGATTATATCTTACAATTTATAAGGAGTTCAGCAAGAGGAGTCATCAGGGGGCGTTAAGCCCCTTTTTTTTTCTAGCAGGCTTGCCGGACTGCGGCTGGTAAGGTATCCGGACGAGCAATGCCGTCACCGTTTGATGTTGATGAGGGGGGGTATAAAACACGAATGGGAACCATACTGTACGTAATAGTTCCCATTCCGGCGAGTGACAGCCATGACCGTCATTACCGCCATGCTACTGTTATTGCAGCCGGTTCATCTCTCTTCCTCCTCCCTTCCCCGGTCTGCCTGTCTGCCCGAAGGCTGACTGCTTTCCCTGTTCAGGTTTCTCTTCTGTTATCCGTACTGGCCTTGCGGTTTTCCGGGCGCATACTGAGATGCGGAGTAATGAACCCTTGAAGCACGACACTCCCCGGGGGGATAGCTGCTGTCATGCCCGGATCATCTCCATCCTATCCTCGCCGGTTTGGGTGGCATGATGATCCTCTCTCTGAACGGACACGCTTGCTGCCTTATTAGCTTTCAGCCTTGCATCCGTGTTGCTCTCTTCGCCCGGCTGTTACACCGTTTGATGATTGCTCCGTCAGACCGCCAGGATGGGAAGGCTTCTCAGCCTGCACCCGTGACGGACGCATAGGGACCGTAATCCGTCTGCGTGAGACTCTGAAGTCTGATGTTAATCCAGAGTGATAATTAAACCATTCGAAAGAACCTTCTTACCTCAGAGCGACTCTTTATCGCTCACATGGTCCTACAAATATAAACCAGGGAAGGCCTTGATGCAACTTTTTCAGGGTAATAATACCATGAAGAAAGTAACACGGAATGAACATGTTTATTAACAGCGACAACAGCCAGTAAATTAGAGTTATATGTATAAAGAAGTGAGGTTATCAACATCTGTTGATAACCTCACTTGTCAGTTAATTAAAACTGTCTGTTATTCAAGGACTACCTTACGGTTTTTGGGGTACTTCACGCTGTAGGTGAAGATAACCTCCTTCGTTTGCCCGGGGGCAACGTCAAGATCCCATGTCACCTCGCCGGTGACAGTGTTATGCCTGCCGCCGCTCAGTTCGGCAGCCTCAACAATAATGTCACTGTTCTGCGACAGCGGCATCTGGTCACGCAGCTTAACCGTCACTGCCTTGCTCTTGTTGTTGCGCACCGAGATCAGGAAGGAGAGGGTCTCAACCCTGTTCGCCCCGATCAGCCTCTGAGATGTGAAATCGGTTCTGCGGTCGCGCTTCACGGTTATGCTGTTGTCTGCACCCAGTGAAACCGGGAGTGTGTCGGTCAGCTCGGCCGTATTTATGTATCCCTTCCCGGTGAAGGTGTTACTGAAGTAGATGTTTGACTCACCCGGGAGAAGGTTGTACTTGTCCCAGTCAGTGATATAGCCCATCAGGTAAGCCGTGGATGCCAGCTTGGGTGTGACTGCATAACTGTAGGTGGCGGGTACGGTGAGCCGCTGCAGTTCCACAGTCTCGGGCTTGCCGCCTGAGGATATGGTTCTGGGAACATTTATATCGAAACTGAAACTGATATTTGATTCAGTCACTGTGACAGGCATGGGGACACTCGCCTCCATATCCATCATCATGGCCTCTTCTGCCTTTGCCTGACGTACAGGCCTGGCCTTGGTTCCGTAACCTGTAATAACTACCTCATTTAATGAATACTCCTGGTAGAAATCGACGAACCACGGGTCGAGCTGAGGAAGGTAACCGGCTGTCATCGGGGCGGCGTTTGAGAGGCTGACCTTTACGTCCTTCCATTCAATGCCGCTGTTCTGCCATATGTCAGCCTTGTAAATGATGACTGCCGGATCGGATACATCATCTACCCTGATATCATATGACGGCCTCCATCCGGCATTCATGACCACATATGAGATCTTGAGCCTCCCGTTAGCCGGCTTGCTGCCGCTGACGGTAACAACAATCTCGCCGGTGGGCATCTTCGAGCGGTCAAGGGTTCCGGAAAGCTGCTGGTCGAGCTTCTCCTTCTCCTCTTTCAGTTCCTTAATGACCCTGTTCTTCCTGAGGATGGCACTCTTGACTGTCTCCATGCTGGATCCGTAGAGTTCAATCAATGCCCTGAACTGCTCAGGAGTGATTGTGCTCTTGTTTGCCACTACGTCGTAATTGGCCTTCAGGAAACGCTCCCGCTCCAGCAGCACCTCCAGTGCCGTTCCTTCATCCTCAATCTTTATTTCAAGGGCTTTGATCTTGCCGCGAAGAGTGCCTATCGCATCAGACTCCGCCGGATTCTCAAGATAATTGTTTCGATGGGCTACCCCCATGATCATGAAATCTCCCTCGCCCCGTACCTGTATGCTGTTGGGATCAATGTAGGGAGATAAACCTCCTGCTACAAAATCCCATGTTCCGGGTTGCAGGGTAATAAGTGCATCTCCTGAGAGCTGAGCCCCCTGCCTGAAAACCGTCACGTGAGTGACGGGCGACTGAATATATTTTTCCTGCCCCTCAAGAACAGGAGAAGAGAGTGCTGTCACCAACAGGACAGCAAGAAGATATTTTTTCATATGATTCAATTTTATATAAAGGTATTCAAAATGAGTAATACGACCAAGATTTGCAAAAACCCTGCCGTAAAAAAAAAGAGACTGCCGGACATTTGAAGTCCGGCAGCCCGTCTTTACCATTCAAAAAATCTAACCGTTGTAATCTTTAAGAACACTCATGAGCTTCTGACGTGCGAAGAAGATCCGGCTCTTGACCGTGCCGAGCTTCAGGTTGAGATTCTCAGCTATTTCCTCGTACTTGAATCCGTCAACGTGCATGCGGAAAGGAAGACGGTAATCGTCATGCAGGGCGTTAATGGCCTTCTCAATCTCGTTGCCGGCAAAGGCCGATTCCGGGGAGATGCTCCCCTTGTCCGAGGGTGAGTTGATGTAGTAAAGCTCCTGCGTGCCGTCCATCATCGTGTTTTCCCTCATCTTGCGACGGTAATTGTTGATGAAGGTGTTTTTCATTATCGTGAAGACCCAGGCTTTAAGGTTCGTGGCATCCACAAACTTGTCCTGGTTCTGTATTGCCTTTAAAAATGTATCCTGAACGAGATCAAGCGCGTTGTCGCGGTCGAGGGTCAGACTGAGGGCGTACTTCTGAAGATTGCCCTTCAGATCTATAATACTGGTTGTGAATTCCTGTGCAGTCATATCTCTTCTTGTTTTATTTGTTGATACAAACTTAAACAGATAAAAACGGATATCCAAATCCTAATATCTTAAATTATTGTTAAAGCTGGTCTGGAAGGATTGATTCTAAATGATAAAGCACATAATATCAGCGCCGTAAGCCTAGGATGTCTAAATTAAGATAAATAAGTATTTTTTTATTGAAGCAGCCTGGCGGAATGACAATATAGAGCGGGAGGATCGGTTTGTGACAGGTTAAACGACAGATATACAGATTGATAATGAGTAACCATTATGCGAACTCTTTGTTCATGAACTCTTTCCCGTGTTTTTGCGTCACAACCTTTCTCCGAAATTGACTATATTTACAAAAAAGTGCCTTATGGAGTTGAGAGATTATCCTTCAGGAAAAACAGCCTTTTACAATTTTGAGGCACAGGGCGAAGCCCGTGCTGCAATACTTCTCGTCCACGGCCTGGGTGAACACGCGGGCAGGTATGCGGATTGGGCTGGAAGGTTCAGTGAAAGAGGCGTGGTGCTGCAGGCCTTCGACCTTCCGGGACATGGCAGGAGCGAAGGCCGGTGGGGCGTAGTACCCTCGCCGGAGAAGGTATATGATACAATTGACAGTATACTTCGGGAGATGAAGGACGCTTATCCGGGACTCCCTCTTTTCCTCTATGGCCACAGCCTGGGCGGAGGAATCGTCCTCAACTATCTGATCAGGCGCAGGCCTGCCCTTACAGGTGCCATTGTAACCTCGCCGTGGTTGTTACTCTCCGAAACGCCTCCTCCTGTTAAGTTGCTGCTGGTTAATGTGGTTGGCAGTCTGATGCCGGGAATAACACAGCCGTCGGGACTCAAAACAGAATATCTGTCACATGATCAGGAGGTTGTCATGGCATACAGGAATGATCCCCTGGTTCACGGACTGATATCAGCCGGTCTCTACCGCTGGATGACCTCCGCCGCAGAGGAAACAATGACGCGTGCATCGGAGATAGATCTCCCGCTCCTTTTGGCTCACGGTCGCGATGATATGATTACATCACCTTCAGGCTCCGTACAGGTAGCCGGGTCAGCCCCCATGGCAACCCTTAAGCTCTGGGACGGTGGCTACCATGAATTGCATAATGATTTGCTGAAGGAGGATCACTTCGAGTTCATCACGGAGTGGATGGATACATTATTATAATACTACCGTTATGGAACTTCTGACTGCGGTGCCGCTCCCCCCGGCGGCTGCGGCTATCACATACGACACGCCGGCAATGTTCCTCGGCTCCTGCTTCGCTGGAGAGATAGGGTACCGAATGGCCTCAGGGAAACTGCCCGTGATTGTCAATCCGCACGGTACGCTCTTCAACCCCTTCTCCGTGGCACGGGCCCTCGACCGGTTCATAGCGGAGCATGAGTACACGGAAAAGGACCTGTACCTTCACCAGAACAGGTACATGAGCCTTGACCACCACACAGCTTTTTCATCCTACGACAGGGATATCCTCACGGCCCGTCTTAATGAAACCGGCCATGCCGCCTCACGCTTCATCAGGAAAGCCTCATTCCTCTTTGTCACCTTTGGCACCTCCTATATTTATAACCTTAAGGAGAGTGGCGCCACGGTGGCCAACTGTCACAAGCTGCCCTCATCTCTGTTCTCCCGTACCATGGCATCCTCTCAGGAGATAGTCGGCCGCTGGAAGGAAACCCTTGACCGCCTGGAAGCTCTCAATCCAGACCTTAAGGTGTGGTTCACTGTCAGTCCTGTCAGGCACCTCGCCGACGGAGCTCATGATAACCAGCTGAGCAAGGCCCGTCTGCTGCTCGCCGCAGAGGAGCTGCTCGGACACCCGCTGGTTCAGGGTTACTTCCCTGCCTACGAGATCTTCATGGATGAGCTTCGTGATTACCGTTACTACGCCTCCGATCTGGTCCATCCTTCAGAGACAGCCATTGATTATGTCTGGGAGAAATTCAGCACGGTTTTTATCCCGGGACATGTTCTGAGACTCTGGAATGAGGCTGCCAGGATAACCCGGGCCATGGCTCACAGGATATCCTCAGAAACATCGGACACGGCACCCTTCGCAACAGCATTGCTGGAGAGGATCAGTGATCTGAAAACCAGGGCTCCTCATATGGACCTTTCGGAAGAGGAAAAATACTTCCGGAACCTTTTGTATAAAAAATAGTCAAACCGGTTAAACAAAATCATTGTTTCATTGTTTTTGTTTCATGAAATCCTAACAATATGAGACGTTATACATTTATAGTTTTACTGTCTCTTCTCTCCGTGACCCTTTCAGGACAGCAGGGCGGAGGAGTAATCAGGGGCCAGGTGGTTGATGCCACCACCAATGAGCCCGTACCTTTTGCAAGTGTGGTTATCTGGAATACCACAATCGGCGCCATGACTGACTTTGACGGTAATTTCAGCTTCACCGGGGTGAAGCCCGGCTTCGTTGAATTGCGTATATCCTCCGTTGGTTATAAGACATATGTGTCTGAAGGTGTCATGGTTACCAACAACAACGAGGTGAACCTCGTCATTCCGCTGGAGACTACGGTGGTTGAGGTCGGCGACGTGATAGTCAGGCCTTCTCCCTTCAGGAAATCGGTTGAGAGCCCCATCTCTGCCAGGATAATAAGCATCCAGGAGATCGAGCTGAATCCGGGCGGCAACCGTGATATATCGAGGGTGATACAATCGTTTCCCGGAGTCGCATCTACCCCGGCATTCAGGAATGATGTAATCGTCAGGGGAGGAGGGCCGAATGAGAACAGGTTCTTTATAGACAATGTAGAGATACCCTACCTGAACCACTTCTCAACCCAGGGTTCATCAGGCGGACCTACGGGAATTATCAACGTCGACTTTGTAAGATCGGTGGACTTTCTGTCGGGAGCCTTTCCTGCCGCACGTGGCAATGCCCTCAGCTCAGTGATGGAATTCACGATGATTGAAGGGAACAGGGAGAAGCGGTCAATCAGGGCTACAGTGGGAGCCTCTGACCTGGGGCTTACATACAATGGCCCTGCAGGTGAGCGCAGTTCGCTCATCGTGTCGGCACGAAGGTCATACCTTCAGTTCCTGTTTGGCGCAATCGGTCTGCCGTTCCTCCCTACATACACTGACTTCCAGTTTAAATACAAGGTGAAGTTCGATCAGAAGAATGAGCTGACCGTACTGGGCATAGGGGCAAAGGACGACTTCCGGCTGAACCTCGATGCCAATGAGACAGAGTATCAGCGGTACATCCTTGGCTATATCCCTACACAGGAGCAGTACAGCTACACGGTTGGGGCAGTGTACAGGCACTTCCGCAGCAACGGTTCTGACATGCTTGTTCTTAGTCGCAACTATCTGAACAATACACAATACAAATATTTGAGCAATGATGACTCCGATCCTGCCAACAAGATACTGGATTACAACAGCGGAGAGGGTGATATCAGGCTGAGGTATGAGCGCGCCGTTGTCTGGCCCAATTCGTTCAGACTGAGTTACGGTGCCGGCACGGAGATGTCCCGCTACCGCAATGACACCTTCAGGCAGTTTTTTTCCGGTGAGGGACTGGAAACGGAGCTGTACAACTCCAATCTTGTCTTCTTCAAGTATGCTGCCTTCGGGCAGCTCAGCCGGGCTTTCCTGGATGAGAAGCTGAGGCTTTCTTTCGGACTCCGCACAGATGCCAACTCATATTCATCGGCGATGTCCAACCCGCTGACGCAGATCTCACCCCGCCTGTCGGCTTCCTATGCACTGAACAGCCTGGTCAACCTGAACTTCAACGTGGGACGGTACTATCAGCTTCCTCCTTACACGGCACTCGGGCTGAAGGATAACGACGGGAACTACATCAATAAGGAGAATGGCCTGAAATACATCGCGGCCGACCATATTGTGGCAGGAGTAGAGCTTATCCCCGACGAGAGGCTCCAGTTCACTGTGGAGGGCTTTTACAAAAGCTATTCCGATTATCCCTTCTCTGTGGCAGACCAGGTACCGCTGTCAACAAAGAGCGCCGGTTACGGTGTGTTCGGCAACGAGGCTCTTGTCTCGACATCTGTCGGAAGGGCATACGGATTTGAATTCATGGGCCGCGCCAGGGACTTTGAAGGCCTGAACATGGTCCTCTCATATACCTTCGTGCGAAGCGAGTTTGAGGGTACGGACGGTGAATACATACCGACTGCCTGGGACAACAGGCATCTGCTCAGCGTCACAGCCACGAAGAGTATCGGGAAGAGCTGGGATGCAGGATTCCGATGGAGGTATGTCGGCGGGGCTCCCTACACACCTTTCGATGCTGACAGGTCATCATTCATTGATGCATGGAATGTTTCAGGACAGGGTTACCTCGACTACAGTCGCTTCAATAGTGAGAGACTGAAGGGTTTCAGCCAGCTTGACCTTCGTATAGATAAGCAGTTCTACTTCAACAGGTGGTCACTGATGCTCTACCTCGATGTGCAGAACGTATACAATTTCAAGGCTGACCAGCCTGACATCCTGGTACTGCAGACAGACGACACCGGTGCACCGCTGGTAAGCCCTCTGGATCCTGACCGTTATCTGCTTAAATATATTGAAGCTGAAGCCGGTACCGTTCTTCCCACAATTGGAATTATAATTGAAATCTGAAAAAATAGAGATATGAAATACCTTATCATAATTGTATCAGCAGTTCTGCTTGCCTCGTGCTCGTCAAAACCGTCAGCCACGAGGCTGGCCCAGAGGCAGACCTTTACTGA
>JAVEZX010000064.1:0-13251 GCA_034002785.1 Bacteroidales bacterium | reverse complement strand
TAGATTGAATTTTCGATTTTAGATGTGCGATTTTAGATTGAATCAAATCGCAAATCACGAAATCATGTTGATCAGCTCCATGCCCCGCTTGATTGCATCTTCGTTCATCGGGATGAGGCTGTGATACCGCTCAGGAAGGGATTTCTTCAGACCCTTGATCACATATTCAGTCTTAAGAATTGGCTTGACCTTCATGAATCCGCCCAGGACAAACATGTTGAACACCTTCTGCATCTTCAGCTTCGAGGCTTCCTCGGCCGCGTCGATGCGGTAAACAGTAATGTCCTTCCTTTCGGGATGCCTTGTGATACCATTGCCGTCATAGATAAGCATCCCGCCCGGCTTGACCGCGTGCTCGAACTTGTCGAGGCTTTGCTGATTCAGAATTATGGCTGTATCGAAGCTTCTGAGAATGGGTGAACTGATTCGTTCATCACTCAGTATCACGTTCACGTTGGCGGTACCACCTCTCATCTCGGGACCGTATGAGGGCATCCAGCTCACCTCCATATCCTGCATCATACCCGAATAGGCCATTATTTTCCCCATCGAGAGCACACCCTGTCCGCCAAAACCTGCTATTATAATTTCTTCTGTCATGATCTGTTACTATGATTCATTAAACAACTGCCGGTGATTAAATCTGTTTTTGGTTCCGGAACCGGATATTATTCGGCCGGTACCTTGATATCACCGAGGGGATAGAACGGGAACATGTTTTCCTCCATCCACTTATTGGATTCAACAGGTGTCATCTTCCATCCCGACGGGCAGTTGGATACCACCTCGATGAAGCATGTTCCCCTGTTTTCGTTCTGATACTGGACAGCCTTTTTGAGTGCCTTCTTGAACTTGCGCACTCCCCCGGCGGTGTTGACGCTCTGGCGGGTTACGTAGCAAGTACCGGGCAGCATTGCCACTATATCTGCCATTTTGATGGGTGATCCCATCATTGAGACATCGCGGCCGTAGGGTGATGTTGAGGATTTCATCCCGGCAAGGGTTGTGGGGGCCATCTGTCCTCCGGTCATCCCGTAGATGCCGTTATTGATGAAGATCATGAGGATATTCTCTCCCCTGTTGCAGGTGTGGATCGTCTCAGCAGTTCCAATTGCAGCCAGGTCGCCGTCGCCCTGGTATGTAAAGACGAACTTGTCAGGCATGAGTCTCTTGACCGCTGTTGCCAGTGCCGGGGCCCTTCCGTGAGCCGCTTCCTGGAAATCCACATCTATATAATTGTACATCAGGACGGAGCAGCCGACAGGGGTAATTCCCACGGTTCTTTCCTGCAGGTTCTCCTCCTCCAGCACCTCTGCCAGCACCTGGTGAGCGGTACCGTGTCCGCAGCCCGGGCAATAGTGCATGACGTTATCCGTCATCAGTTTAGACTTCCTGTAAGTCAGGTTCTCGGGCTTTATTATATCATTGAATGTTATATCTGCCATCTCTCTTATCCTTTAATGAATTTCTTCATGTTTTCAAGCACCTCTTCGGGGGTAGGAATCATACCGCCCATCCTGCCATAGTGACTGACACGTGTTTTCCCGTTTACCGAGAGCATAACATCCTCCACCATCTGACCGGCGCTCATCTCAACTGCCAGCATCCCTTTCATCCTTTCTGCCAGCTCATTGAGTCTCTTCTTCGGGAACGGGAACAGTGTAATCGGTCTCAGCAGCCCCGCTTTGATTCCCTCAGCCCTTGCCATCTGCAGTGCTTTCTGGCACAGCCTTGCGCTTGTACCGTATGCCACGAAGAGATATTCTGCATCGTCTGTCATAAACTCCTCGAAGCGTACCTCATTCTCCTCCATCTCGCGGTACTTCGCGATGAGCTTCAGGTTAAACTTCTCCTGCCGCTCCGAATCGAGGTCGAGGGAGGTTATGATGTTTCGGGGCCTTGAGGCCGGTTTGCCTGTTGTTGCCCAGGGAAGGATCTCTTCCGACCTCTTCTTCTGAGGCTTGAGCCATACTTTTTCCATCATCTGCCCGATGGCGCCGTCAGAGAGTATCATTACAGGGTTCCTGTATTTGAACGCAAGATCGAAGCCCAGTTCGACGAAGTCAGCCATCTCCTGCACCGATGACGGTGCGAGGACCAGCAGGTGATAGTCGCCGTGACCGCCTCCCTTTGTAGCCTGGAAATAATCGCTCTGCGCCGGCTGGATGGTACCGAGTCCAGGGCCTCCTCGTACAACGTTCACAATAAGACAGGGCAGCTCGGCTCCTGCGATATAGGTTATTCCCTCCTGCTTGAGGCTTATGCCGGGCGAGGATGAAGAGGTCAGCACCTTCTTCCCGCAGGCGGCGCCACCGTAAACCATATTGATGGCAGCCACCTCACTCTCCGCCTGGAGAACCACCATCCCGGTGGTTGTCTGGGGATTGGCCTCCATAAGATATTCAAGTATCTCGCTCTGCGGAGTGATGGGATACCCGAAATAACCGTCGGCACCGGCGCGTATCGCCGCTTCGGCGATAGCTTCGTTGCCCTTCATCAGTCTCAGTTCCTTTTCCATTAATGTATATTGTTTCTTTGCGTTATCCGATTTTTATCTTGTAGACGGTGATCACGCCATCAGGACAGACTACCGCACAGTTTGAGCAGCCAATGCATGTCTCGGGATTGGCTGCATAACTGTAATGGTATCCCTTTGAATTCACCTCGGCCGCCAGGGCCAGGGTCTGTGTCGGGCATGTCACCACGCATACCTCGCAACCCTTGCACTTCTCGCGGTCAACAACAACTGCTCCTTTTATCTTTGCCATATGTTTTGAATTTATTCCCTATTTAAAAATAAGAATTATTTATTCACAGGGTTATTTTCCCTGAATAGTTCCAACCGCTCCTCCAGCAGCGGCAGCTGTTTCTTCCTGATCTGCGAGACGCAGGCCCTGAGCCCCTCATGTCGCTCACTGCCGCAGATATCCAGTGTTATGGCGGCGATGCCGTATGCCAGCAGCTCCTGCAGAAGCTCGCCGCCGCTCATACCCGGGTATGAGATGGTGAAATAGAATCCGTCTGCAACGGGTCTGTCGATATCCATATCATAAACGATACTGAATCCATTCCTGAGGAACATTTCCTTCATTTTTGCAGCCTTCTCACCATAGACACGGGTGTTATCCACGAAGTTGTAAAGTCCTTCATTGACTGCTTTAAGGATTGCAGTGAATCCGTACTGAGCCGAATGTGTCACCCCGGATGAGAGGGCATACAGTGCCCCGAAGATCATTGCCCGGCCGAAGATTTCAGATGAATAATACCTGAGAAGATCCGGATAATGCCTGTTATACAGATGGTCCGACATAACCAGCAATCCTATCCGCTGTCCTGCATAACTGAATATCTTTGAGCTTGAAATCAGCAGGATATAGTCGTCACAGTATTTTGCAACAGTTGGCTGGAAGGGTGGCTCACCAGGAACGGAATAGTTCTCGCGGAAGTCCATCCCGAAATAGGCCAGGTCTTCAATAACAATAACATCATATTTTTTTGCCAGCGTCCCAATTGTACGGAGCTCATCTTCAGTGAAGCATATCCATGACGGGTTGTTGGGGTTTGAGTAGAGAAGGGTTGATACCTTGCCGCACTGAAGGATCGATTCCAGTTTCGGGCCGAGTTTCTCTCCGCGGTAGTTGTATACGTCAAACGACCTGAAGTCCTGACCCAGGATGCGTGTTTGCGTCTTCTGCACCGGGAATCCGGGATCGATGAAGAGGGTTCCCTCCTTTGTTTGGTCATTGCGGTTGGCCACCATGAAGCTTGCCATCCCTCCCATCATTGCACCACCTGTAGGAACGCAGCATTCAGGTTTCACATCCACATCGAGGAAATTCTTAACGAATTTCGATGCTTCCGTTTTCATCTCGGGCAGACCTTCAATGTCAGGATAGTCAGAGGCTACACCTCTTCGTAAGGCTTCTATTTCTGCCCTGACACCCACCTCTGCCGAGGGGAGTCCGGGAACGCCCATCTCCATGCGGATGAATTCCACTCCGGTCTCGCGGCGCAGCACATTCACCAGCTTGACTACCTCCCTGATGCTTGCACGTCCCAGGTCGGTGATCCCGCTGGATACTATGGCGTTGCTTACTGTTTGTCGGTTAATGGGGGTATTTTTCATAAATTTTTCATTTAGTGCCCTCATTCGTGGCTCTAAGATAAAAATTTATAAGAGAACGATTGCTGCTATTTGTCATATTTCAAGATGGTCTGAAAGTCGAAAGGTCGGAAGGTCTGAAAGGTGAAAAACATACTTAGTCTTGTTGTCTATTAAGACTCTCAGACTTTATGGTCTCCTGCCTGTTCCTGCCGCCAGTGCAAGTATGACTCCGAGCACGGTGCTGTAGAGTGCGGCAACCAGCATCCTGAACTCCTCCGGGAGAAGGAAGTTGACTGTCTGTGCCGGTATCCAGAACAGGGGTATGCTCTTTTTCAGCACAATACCCCACATGCTGTTCCAGTCGATTGATGCCAGCAATCCTTTTACATCGGGTACTGTCAGAAGTTTACGCCTGTTGCCCGCTGCTGCGGCTATATGCAGATCACTCACCCGGTGAGTCACCATTAGCACCGGTGCATAGAATATATTCAGGAAAGTGCTGATGGCAAATGCGAGTAGCACCCTGGCGCCGGTCACCGGGCCGGCCATTACTGCTGAAGCATTCTCCATCCCCAGGTGTTGCATTATAAGTGCCGTCCCCCCTCCGAAGATCATAAAGGCAGCTTTGACTGTCATGCCGAGGAATCCCCATACAACAGCCCTGTACAGGAGTGCAAACCCTTCAGGAAGGTAAATACCGGTGCGGATCCTGCTGCCGAGCATCTCGCCCATTGTGGCAAGTATTGCAAACTTAATGAAGCTTGCAGTAAATGCCCAGTCGGTGCTGAACCAGACAAAAAATTCATACAGCCGGTCAGACAGGAAAAACGGAACAAACAAGCCGATAAAAACTATGATGAAAATTATATCAGAACGCTTCATTTGGATTTGCGAGTTGCGAGTTGCGATTTTCGAATTAGTAAAGCCAAGCCTGGTAATTTCGGTTAAGGCATTATGCCAACACTACTGCCTATTGCCTATTGCCTGAACCCGTATGCGTGCATCCACAGCCACAATCTTCTCAGGCGTGCCCAGCAGCGGATTTATGTCCATCTCGGCTATTTCCGGGGCAGCGGCAAGAAGACCGGAGAGTGATGTGATGACCCTGACAAATGCCTCCTCATTGACACCGGTTGAACCGCGCACGCCCTTAATTATCTTATATGATTTCAATGACCTTATCATTGACCTGGCTTCCTGGTCAGAGACAGGAACCAGTGCCGTAGCCACATCTTTAAAGACCTCGATAAAGATTCCGCCCATGCCGGCCATCACCAGGTGGCCGAAACGGCCCTCGCGTGTAGCGCCACAGAAGAGCTCGCTACCGCTTATCATCTTCTGTATCAGTATACCGGTCACTTCCGGAAGTGCCATCATCCTGACATACTCCTCCCTGATCCTCTCCTCTCCGCTGATGTCCAGCGCCACACCGCCAATATCCGATTTATGTACCGGACCTACCACCTTCATCACTACCGGGTAACCCATTGAGGCGGCAGTCCTGACGGCCGCTTCGGCCGAAGTGACAACACTCTCGGGAACTGTATCAATACCGGCGGCTCTTAAAAGAATACCTACTTTTTCAGGCGGCAGGTATCCCTCTCCGGCACCGGAAATAACTTCCCTTATCGCCCTGATGTCAGTCCCGGCAGAAGTGCCGTTCAAATCTGATGATCCGGCTGTGATATCCTCTCTTTTCTCCGGAACAGCGGGTGCCGGGGTTGCATTGACACGGCACAGCGCCCTCCCGAAGAGTACCTCATCAGTGAATATTGCATTCCCGTGAGCTATGAACTCGGCTATTTCCCTCTTGACATTTATCACCGAAGGCAGTATAGGATATATCGGCTTACGGCAGCTGCGTATCTTATCATGCAGGAGGCTGTATACATCATCTACTGGAAAGAGCCCGGGGCTGCCAAAGATGACTGCAATGGCATCCACCTCGTCAAAATCATTCTCACATGCATCAATTATATGTCCCAACTGTTCGGCAGTGCCGGTTGCCAGAAAATCGATGGGATTTGCCACGGAAGATCCGGCGAAGAGTTTTTCCAGAAGACGGTCTGCTGCCGGACCGGAGAGGCGGGGGATCTCCATCCCTCCTTCACTGAGAGCATCGGTAAGCATCACTGCCGGTCCTCCGGCATGAGTAACGACAGCTATCCTTTTGCCTTTCAGAGGCCTGTATGTAAACAATGCAGCCACAGCAGCCAGGTCGGCGCGACTGTAACACCTGACGATTCCGGCCTTTCGCAGCAGGGCATCAACTGCAGTATCAGGAGAAGCCATCGCACCGGTGTGTGATGAAGCAGCCCTGGACCCGGCCTCTGATGATCCTGCCTTGATTGCAGCAATCCTGCAACCCTTCCTGATAAGTGAAGCCGAGTGCCTAAGGAACCGTATCGGGTCGGCAATATTTTCAATATAGAGAAGCTTGATCCGTGAACTGGTCAGCGGGTCAAATGTAATATCGAGGTGTTCCAGCACATCCTCCACTCCGGTCTGTGCGCTGTTGCCTACAGACCAGACGCTGGAGAACGGAAGCCCGCCGGTGATAGCGGTCTCAAGGATGAATACCGCCGTAGCCCCGGAGCCGGATATGAAATCGATTCCTTTAGGTGACAGTCTGGGTATAGGTTCGGTGAAGACACCGTGATAATTATTATTCAGAAAGCCGATGCAGTTAGGGCCAATGAGTGTGCCGCCCGTACTGTTTATTATATCAACTATCTCTTTTTCAAGGGCAGCTCCCTCTTCATCCTCCTCGCCGAATCCGGCAGATAGAATGATGAATCCTCCTGTGCCCTTCTCTGTCGCCAGTGTCCTCACTATCCCGGGACAATAGCGGGCAGCTACGGCAATCACTGCAAGGTCTGTGCGGGGCAGCAGCGACACATCGGCAAAGGCCGTCAGACCCTGAACAACAGGCGCTTTAGGATTAACGACGTAAATATCGCCTGTGAATCCTCCACTTAGCAGATTCTTTAGCACCTTGCCTCCGGCCTTGGTGACGTCGTCTGATCCGCCAACGACGACTATACTTTTAGGATTCAATAATTTAGCATTGATCATAACGGGGGTATGAGTTGCAGGAAAGGTAGAAACATTTTGAAACTTACCAAATGATATGTAATACAATTCACTTTAGGCCGCCTGTATGTTGCAGAATATTATCTTTATGGCGGGTTGTTTCGACAGCCCGATTAATTTTGTGTCCGACGGGATTTTATCCGGACTGGCTCTATTTACTCTGAGGCGGATTATTTGAATGTTTGCATGGTTCTGTGTCCTATAACGGAGAATGGCCAGCATAACCATTGTTATTAAACTGAAACGTGTTGTTACTATGAAACTATCCTTTCGATTAATCTCTGTCGCGTTCACCGCGCTGCTTTTGACGTTATCCTTAAATGCTTTACCACAACCAGAAAAGGAAATTGACCCTGACGGCCCGGGCTACGCAGAGAACTGTACAACGATCATGGTAGGCAGGCTGGCTTCAACCGACGGATCGGTAATGACCTCACACACATGCGACGGAAGATACCGCACCTGGCTCGAGGTGGTGCAGGCAATGAAGTTCGAACGTGATACCGTCCATCCTGTTTACTGGGGCACATTGCAGACCGAGGAAGCCTGGGACATGACCAACGTGACACGCAAGGGCGAAATCCCTGAGGTGAAGGAGACATACGCATACCTCAACACGGCATACCCCTGCCTGAACGAGAAACAGCTTGCCATAGGCGAAACCACTATCTACGGCAAGCGGGAGCTGATCAACCAGGATGGACTCTTCCTGATAGAGGAGCTTGAGAGGATCGCACTGCAGCGCTGCACAACGGCACGGCAGGCTATAGCTCTCATCGGCTCACTGGCAGAGCAGTACGGTTACGGTGATATGGCTGAATGCATCACGATAGCCGACCCGAAGGAGGTCTGGCAGCTTGAGATAGCCGGTTCGGGACCCGGCAAACCCTCGGCAATGTGGGTGGCACAGAGGATACCTGATGACCATATCGGTATTGCTGCAAATATCCCGAGAATCTCGGATGTCAATTTCAAGGATCCCGATAACTTCATGACCTCAACCGATCTGCGCAAAAAAGCAAAAGATCTTGGATACTGGGATGGCAAGGAACCTTTCAAATTCTACAAGGTGATCGGCACAGGCAAACCATATGCTATCCGCGAGTTCTATGTTCTGAATAAACTCGCTCCGGGCCTTAACCTGACAATGGAGATGGATGAGCTTCCCTTCTCCGTCAAGGCTGACAAAAAGCTTTCCGTCAGTGATGTGATGGCTCTCTTCCGCGAGACCTACGAGGGAACCCCATGGGACATGACTAAGAACCTGATGATTACCGTAAAGAAAAAGGATGAAGCAGGCAACGAGGTTACAGAGACTGTGAAGTCACCAGTCATAAACAACTGGATGAACGCAGACATCCGTACTCTCATCAACGAGCTGAAGCCAGGCGCCATAGAGAGACAGCGCACCATTGCCATCGCCGGATGCTCCTATTCTCACGTCATTCAGTGCCGCTCATGGCTGCCCGATGAGGTGGGCGCCGTGGCATGGTTCTCGTTTGACAACCCGGGCCAGAGCCCGCGCATACCTATATTCTCAGGCACCATGGCACTGCCGCAGAGCTTCCGCATATGCGGGCAGCACCGCTACCGCGAAGACGCAGCCATCTGGGCATTCCGTGAAGCCAACAGGCTCTCGACGGTGAACTGGGAGCGCGGCCGTAAACTGATCGAACCGGCTGTTGCCGACATGGAACAGAAGGCGCTTGCCGAACTGCCCGTACTGGAGGAGAGAGTAAAAGGACTGGTTAAGGAAGGCAAAAACGAAGATGCAAGGAAAGCCGTAACTGAATATACAAATGCGTTTGCTCACGGCGCCATGAGCCGCTGGCAGGAACTGAAGACGGAACTCTGGCAGATGTTCGGCCGGGGATTCTGATTATATTGCTGTCCGGGCTGAACATATAATGGTGCAGGGTTGTTAATGTTAAAAGATTCACATAGAAGATGAGTTCCGGCCTAGCCTCAATTCTGGATAAGAAAGTCCTTGACAGGACAGACATACTGGCTATGCTGCAGTGCAGTGAGGAGGAGATTCCCCTTCTTTACCGGAAAGCTGCTGCTGTCAGGGACCGGTATGTCGGAAACCAGGTCTTCCTTCGCGGGCTGATTGAATTTTCAAATATCTGCGGGAAAAACTGTCTCTATTGTGGCGTCAGAAGAGAAAACCACAAGATTGACAGATACACCCTTTCCCGTGAAGAGGTTCTTGAGGCCGCCATGACCGCCTTCCGTCTCAACTTCGGGTCAATAGCCATTCAGTCGGGAGAGAATCCGGCACCCGCTTTCGTCGACACAATCGAAGAGCTTGTGAGGACTATCCGGGTGATGACCGGAGGTAAGCTTGGCATCACCCTTTCGATGGGAGAGCAGAGCAGGGAGACATACCAGCGGTGGTTTGACGCCGGGGCACACCGCTACCTTCTGAGAATCGAGGCATCGAGCGAAGCTCTATACCGAAGGGTGCACCCTGATAATGACATGCACAGGTACCAAAGAAGGCTCGATTGTCTGAAATTGATACAGGAGGCAGGATACCAGACCGGTACCGGAGTAATGGTGGGACTTCCCTTCCAGACCATGTCTGACCTTGCCGATGATGTTATTTTCATGCGCGATTTTGATATTGACATGTGCGGTATGGGTCCGTTCATTGAGCATTCTGATACCCCGCTTGGAGCAAAAGGCACTGACAATCTCTTCCTGAAGGAGCGTTTTAACCTGACTCTCAGGATGATATCAATTATGAGAATCATCATGAAGGACATCAATATCGTAGCCTCCACAGCCATGCAGACAATTGATCCTTCCGGCCGCGAGAAGGCCGTCGCCTGCGGTGCCAACGTTGTCATGCCCAACCTGACCCCTGCCAGATACAGGGCAGGCTACCAGATCTACGAGGGAAAACCCGGCTACCTTGAGGTGAGTGAAGACAATCTAAGCGGACTGAACTTTGATCTCCTGCCAGGCACAACCCTTGGCCTCGGGGTATGGGGTGACACGCCGCACTACGGCAGACGGCGAACCGTGAGTTGATTATGCTGCATAACAAGCAGCTGGAGTAACAACCAATCCTCTTTTTTTCGAAATTGCTCACTGTACTTAAACCTTATATGATGATAAGAGCTCTCCTTTCATCAGTGATCCTGTTGGCATCACTGATAAGTTTCGGTCAGACCCGTCCGACACTTGAATATTACATGCCTGCCGTTGTCTCCTTTGACAGCAGCATCCCGGCGCCCGGCTCATTTGGCCATGAGGTAGGAGAATGGCATGTAACCCATGACAGGCTGGTCGGTTACATGATGCTGCTTGATGCTGCATCAGGCAGGGCTGTATGGGAAGAGTATGGGAGGAGTTGGGAAGGAAGACCGCTGGGACAGCTGATAATCACCTCGGAGAAGAACATGGCCCGCATCGAGGAGATAAGAGAGGAACATCTTAAGCTTTCTGACCCATCTGTATCAAGAGGTCTGAATACGGCGGAGATGCCTCTGATCATCAAGCTCGGCTACGGTGTCCACGGCAATGAGTCAAGCGCACAGAACGCATCGTTGCTGACAGCATATTACCTCGTTGCCGGCAAAAGCCCGCAGATTGATGAGATTTTAGACAATTGCATTATTCTTATTGACCCGGCACTCAATCCCGACGGAATGCAGCGTCATTCAACATGGGTCAACATGCACCGCGGGATGACCCTCGCCACCGACCCGGCAGGCCGTGAGTTCAACGAGGCATGGCCCGGAGGCCGCACCAACCACTACTGGTTTGATCTTAATCGCGATTATCTTATGCTCCAGCACCCTGAGAGCATAGGTCGTGTAGCAGCCTTCCACCGCTGGATGCCAAATATAAACACTGACCATCATGAGATGGGGGCCAACGCCACCTTCTTCTTCCAGCCCGGCGTCCAGTCGCGCAACAACCCGGTAGTGCCTTCTGACAACCAGGCCCTGACAGCTGAGATAGGCAGTTACCACGCCAGGTACCTTGATTCCATCGGCAGTCTTTATTATACAGAGGAGAGTTTTGACGACTATTACCTTGGTAAAGGTTCCTCCTACCCTGATGCCCACGGCTCCATTGGAATACTCTTTGAGCAGGCAGGCACCAAGGGTCACCTGCGCGAGGTGCCGGGCGGAGTGCTCTCCTTTCCCTTTGCCATAAGGAACCAGTTCAATGTTTCGCTCTCCTCCATCGAGGCAGGACTGAATATGAGGGTGAAGCTGCTTGACATGCAACGCGGGTTCTATCTCTCGGCACTCAGGGAGGCAGAAACCTCACCGGTGAAGGGATATCTCTTCAGTGCCGGTGATGACAGGGGAGCTGCTGCCCGGTTCATTGAGAATCTGCTGAGACATAAAATTGAGATTTATAAATGTAGCAAACCTGTCAGCAAGGGCGGCACCGGCTACACCCCCGGTGACAGTTATTTTGTGCCCACAAGGCAAAAGGAGTACCGTTTTGTAAGGAGTCTTTTCGAGACAGTGAAGAGCTTTGCAGATACTGTTTTCTATGACATCTCAACATGGACAATGCCGCTGGCATTCAACCTGAGTTACACTCCGCTTACAGCTGCAGAGACGGCAGGGATGGCGGGTGAGAGGGTGACAACCGCTCCTTTCCCTGAAGGCTCTCTTACCGGCACGGTGGATGATTATGCCTGGCTCTTCGAATGGAATGACACCTATGCACCAAAGGCACTGTATATGATTCAGAGTGCAGGTCTCACAGCCAGGATGGCAACAGCACCCTTCACCGTAGTCATGGCTGACGGGAAGAAGAAAACCTTCGGCTATGGCACCGTGATGGTGCAGCAGGGCGAGAATACCCGCCCGGCCGGTGAAACAATGGAGATAATGAAAACCGCCGCCAAAGCCTGTGGCATAACTGTACACGGAGTATCAACCGGCCTCACCCCGTCAGGCATCGATCTGGGCAGCAACGGTTTCACTGTGCTCTCCAGGCCATCTGTCATGCTGGTTATTGAGGATGGCACGCCGGCTGACGATGCGGGTGAGATATGGCATCTTCTGGATGTACGTTACGGCATGCCCGTCACGCTTATCACGCCGGCCAGAATAGCTACCGCAGATCTGAACAGATACAATGTGATAATCTTTGCAGGCAATCCAACCGTTTCGCCGAATGCTATTGACCGGCTGCGCGACTGGAACCGTTCCGGAGGCACTCTGATAGGCTACAGGGGCGGCAACCGGTGGCTGGCTGCCAACAAGTTCGCGGAGATAAGCTATATCGACAGTCCCGCCTCAGATACAGGAAAAGAGCGTACCTATGCCACAAGATCGGTTGACAGGGCCATTCAGACGGTGCCGGGAACCATCTTCCGTGCAGCCATTGACATCACCCACCCGCTCTGCTACGGATATACTAAGCCCTTTCTTCCTGTCTTTAAAATAGATGCGACTGCAGTGAAGGTGACCGGCAGCAGCTGGAACACGCCGGTGAAATACACCTCCGATCCGCTGCTGAGCGGCTACTGTTCAAAGGAGAATCTCGAAAGGATAGCCAACAGTGCGGCGGTAGCGGTTCACCAGGGGCCGGGAAGAGTAATATCTATCTATGATGACACCAATTTCAGGGCAATCTGGTACGGCACCTCGAAACTGTTTGTCAATGCGGTATTCCTGGGGCAGTTGCTAAGGCCGGAAAGCAGGTACGACGAATAGTAATTCACCTGGCAGGGAAGGCAGATACGGCGAATAATATTTCCTCAGGGAGGGAAATCCGGGGATTTGTCTTCCCTCTCAGGCAGGAAAGCAGATCCGTCCGATAGCTATCTCCTCGATCTCTCGCAGGGAGCGCTCGAGGGAGGCAAACTGGCTCCTGTCGCCGGCCAGCTCAAGGAGTATCAGGCCGGCAGGCTCGCCGAACCATACCTCGTTGACACCCAGCCTGGTGCGGATTACACACCCGTAGGTTGTCAGCAATGCCTGTACCTGTGGACCCTAGTCATCGCGCCTTGGAATCATGACACCGAGGATGGTTGTCCCGTCGCAGTCTACGGAGGCATCCGAGAGGCCGTGAGA
>JAVEZX010000063.1:0-13416 GCA_034002785.1 Bacteroidales bacterium | reverse complement strand
ATAAGTTACTAAATTCCTAATATTTGTCATATCCAGCTTCGATATTTCTCAACGCAGAGACATTTTCGTAAATGATCTCCTTCAACGGCCTGACAATGGTCAGGTCAGTGACGGCATCTTCTCCCAGTTCCTCCTTTACCTCCCTGGTGGATATTGTCCAGGCGTTGCCTTCGCAGAGATGACTGTAAATTATGTTTATCCCCGGGTTTGACACTATTAGCAGGGCTATTGTCCCGCTCACGTCGCCCAGCGGAGGTCTGTCCACATGACTGTACCCGAAGGTGGCAGTGACTGTGGTGCCCCTGCCGGGCGCCGAGTCTATTGTCACCCCACCGCCCGAGAGCCCGGCATTCATCTGAAGAAGAGGCAGGCCCAGACCCACCCTGCGCGTTGTCCGCGAGGTGAAAAATGGATCGGTCGCCCTCCTGCAGGTTTCTTCATCCATCCCCTTGCCGTCGTCTGCAACTTTCAAAATAAGGATGTCACCGGTAATGAATTCGCTCAGCGTGATGCTGATCTCACCGGCTCCGGCCCTGATTGAGTTCTGCACGATATCCATTATATGGAGTCCTATCTCCTTCATAGAGATGCGGTTATAATGTGCCTTCCATTCTCATTCCTGAGCGCCATGGCCAGTTCCTCAAAGGTGGGGTGATCAAGCATGTATTCCGTAAAGCGTCTCCCGATATGTTCAGGGATGTGCGCGTCAGAGTTGCGGATGACGGGATAGAGAAGATCGGCAGTCCGTCCCACAACCTCAACGGCATCGATGTAAAGGTCCTCGGGAATGAATCCGAGCTGGCTCGTTATGCTCATGGATGGACGATCGATATGAGCCGGGATAAAAAGGCCTCCGTGCCTGTGGGCAGTATCCTCCACCTCGTCAATGGAGGCGTTCAGGGCAGCAGTAAGGAAGTGTTTTATCTCCATGATGATGTTCTCATTCTCATCAATCACCACCTGGTCTCCGAAGATATCCGGGTTGTGCGGGATGCGTGCACTGTGGCTGTCGATCCATTGCTGGAAGGAGTTCCTTGCAGCCTCGTCAGGGAGGATAACGAGTGAGTGAACATCTTCGGCGCTGGTTACCTCAGCGGCCCGGAGAACCGTAATGCCTGCCTTCTTCCCGAGAGCCACGGTAAGCTCACAGTGCAGGGTGCTGTTGTGATCAGAGACGGCAATCATGTCCAGCCCTCTGGCTTTTGCCCTGGAGATTATCTCACGGGGAGTCATCTCCAGCGAGGCGCAGGGTGAAAGGAGGGAGTGGATATGCAGGTCAGCCCTGATCGGTTTCATGTTCAGCGAAGTATTTCATGGAGCCTGCCGGCAATCTCAAATGTTGAGAGTTCTGTTCCAAGCACGGGGATAGCCTCCTCGTTGCTCTGTGTCATTGTATCCTCACCGGGCTTCTCGCCGCAGGTGATGATTACGGATGCAAGATCCCTCAGTGAGGCTATCGCCATCACATTACGGTGAGTCTGGATTGTGATCCAGACAGCACCGGCATCTGCATGTCCCATAACATCACTGAGCAGGTCAGAGGCATAACCGCCGCTGATCTCGCGGCCCAGTCCTTCGTGGCCGGAAAAAACCTTCAGGTTCAGTTTTTCAACGATATCAGTTACTTTCATTTTCAGCTCCTTTCTTATTGCAGTTCTTTTCAAAATTGTTGTCGCCCCATATTCTTCGCATAATACCGGCAGCCCGTTCCGGATCCATCAGTTCCTTTTCGAGGTTCGATTCGCGGATGAAAACGCACTGGGATATGTCACCGCGAAGACGGACAATATCTTCTGCCAGTGCCTGGCAGGAGGGGGCTCCGCACAGTCCGCAGTCGGTGCCCGGCAGCCAGCACATCAGCCTTCGTGAGCGCTTCATCATCCGCATTGCCTTGTCACGGTCACCGGAGAGACGGTACATGGACCTGGGCTTGATCTCGTCGGTTATTCTAACCTTGTTCATAAGGTATTCCGAGTAAGCCTCGATATCAGGTATCTCCCTGTCTTCGGCAGGGCTGCTGCCCGGTTGCAGGGTACGGGCTTTGTTACGGAGCCGCTCGGCCACCAGGAAACGGTTGGAGGAGAGCAGCACACCGCCGGCACAGCCTTCGTCACATGCTCTCAGTTCCAGGTAGTCGACACCCGATATCTCATCATTCTCGAGTTGCTCAAGGAACTCGGTCACGTTGCTCATGCCGTCAATAGCCAGTGTGCGTCCGTTGACGCATGAGGCCTCTCCGTTCGTGAGGCTCCATACCAGGGTGTCAGGATCGACTGAATAGGCGTGGTCATCGCTGTGCGGCAGCTCGCCCTTGTTTCTGAGGGTACGGTTTATCTTGTTGTATATGAAGTCCATATTGATCACGCCGCTGATGGGAGTTGATTCTTCACCGACGGGTGATTTGACGGCGGCTATCTTGGCAGCACAGGGGGTGACGTAGAAGACACCGATCTCGGCATTGTGGGCACCTCTGTCACGCAGCACCCTGCGGCAGTAGAATGCGGCCATCTCGAGTGGTGCCTTTATCGTGGCCAGGTTTCGAAGCAAGGCGGGGAAGCGTACCTGGATGAGCCGCACTACGGCAGGACAGTAGCTGGAGATGAGAGGGCGGGGGAGAGTCCGGACATTCATCAGGTCCTCTATGGCCGGCTTAAGTATCTCCGCGCCGTGTTCAACCTCATATACCCATGTGAATCCCAGGCTTTTAAGTACGGCGCTTATCTCCGAGATGGAGACTTCATGACGGAACTGTCCGTGCAGCACAGCCGGCACCAGGGCCACACGATGCTTGTAGTCAAATATGCGGCTGAAGTCGTCCTGCTCAATGATGATTGCGTGTACCGGGCAGGCCCTGAAGCACTCACCGCAGTCGACGCAGCGATCTTCAATCAGCCTTGCCTTCCCGTCACGGATACGAAGTGCCTCCGTAGGGCAGACCCTCATGCAGAGGGAACAGCCTGTACAGATGTCCTCGCGTATTGTAAGAGCGTGATGAAAGAACCCTTTTTCCATAGTATCAGACAGCAGCGCTGTTCAGATTAATTGTTATTTCAAGTGTGGTGCCAACACCCGGTTCGCTGCTGATCACGAACCTGTCAGCATTGGCATTGATGTTTGGCAGTCCCATTCCTGCCCCGAATCCCATCTCCCGCACCTCGGGAGATGCGGTTGAAAATCCTTTCTGCATTGCCTGTTCAATATCGGCAATACCGGGACCCTTATCGGTAAGCCTCATGAAGATAGTGTCGGTATCAAGGTCAACATTGATTATTCCGTCCCAGGCATGAGCGACGATATTCACCTCTGCTTCATAGAGGCATACCACAACTCTTTTGATGACGATACTCTCCACACCAAGCTGCTTCAGCATCTTCTTGACCTGGCTGGAGGCATAACCCGCATGTGTGAAATCGCCTCCTGTGACCCTATACTCGAAGCTCATCGCCACGGTTTGTCAGAACAGAGGTTTCATTCCTGCCCTGTAAAGCTCTCCCGATGCCCTGAACATCGTGGAGGGACAGGTTATCAGTGCCATACCGAGTTCCTCGGCAAGTTTTTTCATCTCCGGTGTAACAGACTTGTTCCTTACAAACAGGATACAGTCTATGTCTGACATTTCGGCTGTACGTATGGTCTGCAGATTGGCAAGCCCGGTTATCAGCAGGAGGTTACTGCAGTTTACCGTCAGAACATCACTCATCAGATCGGATGCAAACGCGTGAGTCACATCACGCTGACGCTTGTCACTGCCGCAGACCAGCTCACCGTTCAATGCAGAACATATCTCTTCAACTTTCATGTTACCAGTCTTTCAAAAACATATTATTATTAATGGCAGTGCAAAGATATGTATTAATTGTGAATAAAATCACAGTGTTATAAAAATAACAGCAGATTATAGTATTTATTGTTGATCTAACTGTTCCTTAGTATAAAACTACTGTTTATCTGACGTTTGCGAATTCAGACCCAGGTTTCCACTGAGGTCTGACATCGCTGGTCACAATCCTGAAGGCAACATCAAAAACTGCCCTGGCGTCCTCCACAATCCCGTCGAAGTTCATCTCAGGGTAATAGTTGTCAGCGGGTTTGTGGTATTTATTGGTTATATAGTCTTTCTCCTGTGCTGCGGCCCACTCTTTTCCGAACTCCCTGCTGTCGCAGTTGCCTCGGGCGAAGAGGGAGGGTACTCCTGTTTTGGCGAAGGGGAAGTGGTCAGAGCGGAAGTACATGCCTGTCTCGGGGTTGGGATCGGGCATCAGGTATCTTCCCTGACGGCTGGCTGCTTCAGTCAGCATATCGTCAAGGTCTGACTGACCGTAGCCGGTGACCATGATATCTTTCATTCTGCCTATGGGCAGGAGCAGGTCGTTGTTGAAACAGGCGATCAGGTTCCGGTTGCTTACCGGCGGGTTTGCCGCGAACCAGCCGGACCCGAGGAGTCCCTGCTCCTCGGCGGTGGGGAAGAAGAGGATTACTGACCTGGCGGGTCTCTCTTTCATTGAGGCGAATGCCTCACCGATCTCGAAGGCCCATGCCATGGATGTGCCGTTATCAACGGCGCCGTTATAGATTGAGTCGCCGTTTTCAACTTCGCCGATGCCGAAGTGATCCCAGTGTGCGGATATTACAATGCACTCTTCCGGTTGTGACGTTCCGCGGAGGATACCTGCCACATTCATGGAGCTGTTCCTGGCGTGGCTGTTTGTCAGTTGCAGTGATATTGCCGCACCGGTGTCAAATCCTTTGAACTCCTTGTTGCAGGCTTTTTGGCGGAGTGTATCAACGTTGTGTCCCAGGGCACTGAAGATCTCTGACGCCGTTTTGGCGTTCAGCCAGCCTGTTACGGGGCATGGTTCCGGCTCGCCCGGGACCGGTTCAGGGTAGAGGCCGGGAGAGATGGAGCTCTTCCTGGGAATTGAATAGTCATAGCCGGCACCCACAGTCTCGTGAATGATCAATACTGCTGCCGCGCCCTGTCTGGCTGCTTCCTCATATTTGTAGGTCCACCGGCCGTAGTAGGTCATCTCTCTACCCTTGAACAGGGCAGAATCGCCGGAGTATAGTCCGGGATCATTCACAAGCACCACGGCGCATTTGCCCTTGACATCCAGTCCCTCGAAGTCGTTCCACCCGTATTCCGGGGCAACGATACCGAAACCGCAGAAGACCATGGGGATATTCACGAGTTCCACATATTGCTTCATCGAGGGTGATTCCACGGCAAGGTCATCAGGGGCGGAGAGTTCCGTCGTTTTTCCTCCGGCGGTGATGATGGCCTTTCCTTCCACACGGGTTGTGATTTCAACCATCGGCACCTCCTGGAACCAGCTGTCGCCGAAAGCCGGGGCAAATCCGATCTTCTCCAGCTCTGATGCAAGATAGTTGACCGTGATTGTCTCACCCGGGGTAAATGGCTTTCTTCCAATCATGCTGTCGGCTCCGAGTATCCGGGTGTACTCGCGGAGCTCTCCGGCGGTAATAGTTTCCGAAGCCTTTATAAAGGAACGGTCTGGGTTGCACGAACTGCAGAAGAGTGCAAGGGCGGCAAGGCCTGGGGCAAGCATGGGCAGGATGAATCTTTTCATTTTCTATTTATTTGCTGATATACAGAGGTTAACGATTACCTCGACGGCTTTTTGCATCGACTGCAGGGGGATGTATTCGAACCGTCCGTGATAGTTATGACCGCCGGTGAAGAGGTTGGGGCAGGGGAGTCCCATGAAAGATAGCCTGGCACCGTCGGTCCCGCCTCTGACGGGTTTGATTACCGGTTCTATCCCGGCCATGCGGTATGCCTTAACTGCGGATTCGATAATATGGTAGTTCGCTTCAATTATCTCCTTCATATTGAAGTACTGATCCTTCATCACCGCCCTGACTGCAGCTCCGGGGAAGCGTTTGCCTGTCTCGGCGACAGCCTCGTTCAGCTGTTTTTTGCGTTCACTGAATTTCACCGGGTCATGGTCACGGATAATATATTTCATGAGTGTTTCCTCGACTGATCCCCTGATGTCATACAGGTGGAAGAACCCTTCATAGCCTTCGGTGAATTCAGGTCTTTCGCGTTGCGGAAGGAGTGAATCGAGATGCCCTGCCACCATTATGGAGTTGATCATTGCATCCTTCGCGGTACCGGGGTGTACGCTCCGTCCCTTCACCTCTACAGTTGCTGCCGCCGCGTTGAAGTTCTCATACTCAAGCTCGCCTATACCCCCGCCATCAAGCGTATATGCATAGTCAGCCCCGAACCGCCTGACATCGAAATTGTCAGCACCTCTGCCGATCTCCTCGTCAGGGGTAAAGGCTATCCTGATCCTGCCGTGCCTGAGAGAGGGATTGGCAATCAGATGCTCGCAGGCAGTCACTATTTCGGCTATTCCGGCCTTGTCGTCAGCGCCAAGAAGGGTGGTGCCGTCAGTGGTTATGATTGTCTGCCCCTTATATGAAGAGAGCTCAGGGAAATCGGAGGGTGAGAGGATTATGCTTCGCTCTGCGTTGAGAAGGATCTCCTTTCCGTCATAATTGTCGTGCACCAGGGGATTGATGCCGGCTGAGGGTGCCTCGGGGCTGGTGTCCATGTGGGCGATGAAGCCGATGACCGGCGTCTCTGCACCGTTGTTGGATGGAAGGGTGGCCATCACATATCCGTTGCCGTCAAGCGTCACCTCGTGCATTCCTATTTTCTCCAGCTCATCTGCCAGTCGTTCCGCGAAGAGCATCTGGCTGATGGAGGAGGGTGATGAGGTGTTGCTTTCATCAGGCCTGGTCTCGGTTCGGACATAACCGAGAAATCTTTCAAGTAGATTTTGCATCCGCTAATCTTTAGTTCAGCAGATAAATTTAACCATAAATATGAAAGTACAACTCAGTCTGTGATACTTCGGGCAGGCAGTTATCTCAGGAGGATATTGCCCAGCAGTACCCGTCCGCTCTTCCAGTAAGCGCGGAAGTACGGGTCATCAGAGAGATAGACAATCATCCCTTTACCGATTGTCTCGGAGGCGATCACACCGGTGTTTTTTATCTTCTGCAGGTACCTGTGCCCGGCAAATCCGGCGACAGGAGTGTTGTCACGTATGTAACCGATGTTATTGCCTTTTTCAAGAAAAGGCAATCCTTCATTTCTCTTCATCAGGAACCACTCCTTTCCCATACCGAAGGCGAAGGGGTGCGAATCATCGAGGTATACCCGGAATATGGCGCCGGCTGATCGTTCGGTAGCTGCGTAACGTCTTTGGTCTTCGTACCTCTTAAGCATAGTGGTGTCAGCAAAGGTCGGTTTCACGGTTTTTTTCTCCTCTGCCTCTCTTGCTTCCCATGCCTTCCCCAGAGCTGTAGTCTTCTCTGTCCGGAAGAGGGCGACGGCGCTGTCCAGTGCGATGATCCTGCCGCCGCCATTTACATAAGCCAGGAGCCGGTCTTTCGAATCAGTGAGAGATCCTCCGGGAAGGACAACTACGTCATATTGCGGAAGATTGGCACTCTTCAGGTCAGAGATGTCGATGACAGTGACGGGGTATTCAAGCTCTCTCTCAAGGAAGAACCATATCTCACCGAATGCCTGCGAGGTGCCTTCGCCACCTACAAGGGCTATCTTCGGACCTTTTCTTACAGGCGAGTAATCGGAGCCAAGGTCCTTACCCTTGGTGACGATGCCTCCGGTCAGCCTGACGGGTGTCGCGCCGCTGGCTGTTGCCGCCGCCATAACCTTCGCATCAAATTCTTTCGATTCATTGTTATCACCATGAGCAACCACAATGGTACCACGGTTGAAGGTGAGACCATCCATTGTGAAAGGGTGGAGCGCAGAACGAACATTCATTCCTGCCTTGTAGAGCAGCGCCATGAACTTCAGTTCACTGAAGCCGGTCATTGACGCGGCCCATGCGTATGCTCCGGTAGTGTCTGCCGGTGCTGCTGTGACTGCTGCTGCGGCGTCTGACTTCTCTGCAACCGGCACCCGTTCTGTTGTGGCGTAGGCCTCGAGGTTGTATACGTATGGCAGTGCCCATGCAGTCAGATCATAGCTGACTGAGTCTGAAGCTTGAGAATCAGGCTCGAACAGGACCTGCATCAGTCTGCCCTGAGGCTGATATGCGCTGATGATGATGTCATTCTTCTCAAGGGTAACACTTCCTTCACTGTCGCGCCTGTAGTCAAATGCCGCAATCTTCTTTCCGGTGACGCGGGGTGATTCGTACCTTATCTGGTTGCTTTCGAGGAGGTTTTTAAGCGACTGCAGCGAGGAGGCATCGGCGGTGCCCTTGATTATTACGGTTTTATATTTGAATTCAGGTTTTGAGGCGGCACTACTGAAGAAATCATAGAAATTGCTGAGCAGTTTTTCCCGGTTTTCAGCAGCCGTAGCCACAACGGCCATGGATGCCATGAAATGGCCATCAATCCGGTGGGCAAGCGTCAGGGTATCCATCCCTTTCTTTTCCAGGGCAAGACCGGCCTGAGCGCCTCCGCCCTGTTCGAATGTGAATCCCATCGCTCCGTTGAACAGAGGCCAGGTGTCCCCGAAACTGGGGCAGAAGAGGTCGAAATTGTCATTTGTATAGTAGAGTCTGAAGGCTGCATTAAAAAGTTCAGAGCTCTTTTTGCCGGTAAGCTTGTGGAATTCACGCTGCCAGGGAGTGATTACCTGGTGCCACGGATCTGCTCCGGGCGGGAAGAAGTAGGTGCTTCCGGAACCCATCTCGTGAAAGTCGGCGTGAATGTGAGGCATATAGCTGTTATACAGCGTCATGCGTGCCTGGGTCTCTTTCTGGATATGCCAGCTCCAGTCGCGGTTCAGGTCAAAAAGATAGTGGTTGAGTCTTGCTGAAGGCCATTCCTGGTTGTGTTCCCAGGCTTCGGGGTTGGAGTTTACCGGCCATCCCTGGGCTCTCATGTATCTGAATGTAAAGAGATCACGGCCGTCGGGATTCTGGCAGGGGTCGATTATTATGATCATGTTCTTAAGCCACTCGGCTGATCCTTCGTATGATTGGGTTACGAGTGTATAAAGGACCTTCATCGATGCTTCGGCGCCGGCCGGTTCTGAACCGTGAACACTGTATGCCAGCCAGACTATCGGAAGAGGTTCTGTCTCCGGTTTGCCTTCGGCGAAGCCTGCCTTCCGGAGGTTGGATTGCTTAAGCTGTTCGAGCCTTGAAAGGTTCTCAGGTGAAGAGACAATGCAGACGATAAGCGGCCGTCCTTCCCAGGTCTCGCCGTACTGGAAATACTCAGCTGCAGGAGAGGCGTCCGCAACGTGTCTGAAATATGCTGTCAGCAGATGCTGCGGGGTGAAACGGTCACCGGGCCGGTAGCCTAAAAATTGTTCAGGTGTAAGCAGATCCTGTGATAACAGGCTGAGTGAGAAGGCAACAGTCAGTGCCGCCGAAAGGAGATATCTCTTCATTGGAATTGTTTAGGATGTAAATATATTTCAAATCTGTTCACACAGACATGTGTGATGGCATGTTATAGAGGCAGTGACGCCGGTACTCAGATGTGAAAAAGGCGGCCGAGGCTTCTGCCGCGCTTCAGCCTGTAATGAATGAAGATAAAAAACATTCCAATAATAAACAGTGACGCCGCTGTCACGACTGACCACTGCGGATTCCAGGTGCCGGTCAGAAGCCGATCGGTAAGATATTCAATGAGCAATACGAAGATTGCCAGTGCAAGCAGTATGGATGCCAGCAGGTTCAGTCCCCTGTACCTTGAGAGCGAATTCAGGAACACAACTGTAGCAGTAAGCGTGCCTGCCGCCACCGCCAGCGGTCCTCCCACTGTTCGAAACCACCCGGTGTTGCCGGTGAGTATATCCGCCAGCCAGAGGAACGCAAGAGTGGCTGCCGTGGCTGATGTGATTGCCAGTAAGGGCCTTCGCCTGAGCAGGTAGAGTGATGAGATGAAGACAATCAGGTATCCAATTGAAATAGTGGTAAAGAGTGACCAGTTCATGCCCTTGCCGAAGACAGCATCAATTGCCAGGGTTATTATCGCCCCGGAGACCAGGAGGAGCATGGTTATTTCGTAAAGGTTTCTGGCGTTCTCTATTCTTGAGAGCCTGAACAGGTCTGCAGCTGAAGTTACCCGTCTGTGACGGGGGTCTGCGGGCTCGCACAGGGGACATTTTTCATTTCCCTCTCCCAGGTCAACGCCGCAGTTATTACAAATTGCCATGATCTTATCAGTTTTCCTTTGTGTGAATTTTTACCGGTATTCCGGCTTCCGTCAGTCTTCTGACGAATCCCTTTTCGAGTCCCGTACTGTCTGTAAGTGATCCGAATGTGATAATGGTGTCTGGTCCCAGGGTTATCAGTCCGGCAGTGATTTTTATGTCTCTGTGAGGGGGAGGCGGCGTGACAGACATCGACTGCATCATCCCGGCAGCTGGCCCTGTGGGTGTTACCTTCCCCATATTTGTTATGGTTGTTGTGAACTGGCTGGGTCCGAACCTGTTGTAGACAAACCGCAGTACCGGACTCTTGATGAAGAGCGGGATGATGCGGATGAGCGGATTTTTTTCCTGTGATACATTCCTGCTGATTACCTGACGGATTCGTTTCTCGTCAGTCATAATCTGCATTGTTATTTTCACCTCCTGCAATATTTCCTCGAAGGAGTACGCGCCCATTCGTATGTCTATTGCCGGCATGGCGAAGAGGGAGAAGTTACGGAGGGTTGTTGCCGCGTATCGTCTGCGCAGATCGAAGGGAACCTGCACCCTTATGTGGGGTGATCCATGTCCGGCAGAGTTTCGCAACTCCTGCAGAACAAACAGCAGTGTGGCAGCCAGGTACTCGGTGATTGTGCTGCCGGCCCCCTTTGACACTGACGCCAGTATTTCAGCCGGCACCTCGAATTCGCTGACATGGAACCTGGGGGTTTCACGCAGCCTGTAAGGCAGGTGCCAGGCATGTGGCAGCACATCAGGACTGGGCATACCCTTTCCGTAGTGTCTTGAGAAAAGGTCATCGGTGCTTCCGGGCTGAGGTCCTTCCTTCACCTCGGGGAATGGAACCTCTTTGATTCCTGACAGGTGGAAGAAGTAATAGTTGAGGAGTGTCTTCAGGAAGAAGATGCCCCCACCGCCATCGGTGAGAATATGAAAGAACTCTACTGAGATCGTATTGGCGCGGACGAGTATTCTGTAGACGAGTTCTCCTTTCATGGTCCGGGGAAAGGGCTGGCACCGCGGACCGCTGTCGGGCATAACCCTCGGAGCATTTCCGTTGTATTCCAGGTAGTACCAGAAGAACCCTTTGCAGAGCTCCACGCTGAAGAAGGGAAAGAGCTTTGATGCCTCTTCGGATGCCTTTTTCAGGGCGGGAAGATTTACCGGAGATGTAAGGCTGATTGTTATGCGGAATACTCCGGTAAGCTCCGAGCCGGTAATGGCAGGGTAGATCTTCGCTGCATTATCCAGCCTGAGCCAGTCGACCGGTGGGGTGTTTTCCCCGTTCCTCCCCATTTTCTTCTTTTTCGCCCCAAAGATAAGAATATATGCATCTCCTTGTCAAATGTGTTGCTTGGCAGATTCCGGCCGCGACGCCGGTTAACTTTCTTATATTTGTTTCTGATAAACCGAAATTCAAACAACAATCATACGATGAAGTACTTTTTCAGATTTATTCAGGCGGCGATTATGCTGCTGATTACCGTTTCGCTTTCGGGCCAGAGGCCCGGGCCGTCATACGGGCCTGGATTCATAAAGTGGATCGATGATAACAGGATGCTGATCAGGTTATACGATGAGGAAGAGAAGCCCGGAGAGAGGAGTGAGGCAAATCTTGTTACAGTTGAATACAACTGCAAAACAGGCAAATCGGTCAGGGTTGAAAAATACCGGACCGAGATGCAGCAGTTGAGTGAGCTGTTGCCTGAGGGTGTGGCTCCGGGGCCTGATATGGCGGTTGCCTCTGACAGACAGGCTGTTGTGATCCTTCGTGACAGTGACCTCTGGTACTATTCGGTTGTAAACCGGGAGGGAAAGAGGCTTACCGATGACGGGCCGAAGGAGATGAATGCCCGTTTTGCCCCCGGCGACAGGAAGCTGGCATACACAAAGGATAAGGATCTCTATGTCTATGACCTTGACGCATTGAAGGAGACCAGGCTCACCTTCGATGCCACTGACAAAATATACAATGGCTGGGCTTCCTGGGTCTATATGGAGGAGATACTCGGCAGAGGATCAAGGTATGCAGCTTTCTGGTGGTCACCCGATGCCGGGAAGATTGCATATCTGCACACTGATGACAACCCGGTTCCGCTTTATTATCTCAATGCCCTGGAAAACACTGACGGTACTCACGGGAGACTCGAGATAACACCTTACCCCAAACCCGGAGACCCGAACCCGAAGGTTAAGATGGGTGTAGTGGCTCTCTCAGACGGTAAAACCACCTGGGTGAAGACAGACGAGAACGTTGACCAGTACCTTGCATGGCCTTCATGGACCCCTGACAGTAAAAAACTGATGGTACAGGTACTCAACCGTGACCAGAATGATATGAGGTTTATTCTTGCTGATGTCGCCAACGGCGACTTCACAGAGGTTTACCGCGAGGCAAGGCCTACCTGGGTTGAATTCTTCGAGGATATCCATATAATGAATGACGGCAGCGGATTTATAGTCAGAAGCTACCGCAACGACTGGTACAATCTCTATTATTATGGATGGGACGGAAAGCTGATCTCACAGATTACCAGTTTTGAATGGAAGGTCACAGGCATTGCAAAGGTTGACGAAGCACGCAGGGAGATTTATTTCACCGGTACCGGTACCGATCCTCTCGGAAGTCATATGTACAGGGTGAGGCTTGACGGTACCAGGCTGACGCAGATCACCACAGGTGACGGCACTCATATGGCTTCTGTTTCGCCCGGAGGATCCTGGTTCGTTGACACATGGAGCAGTCTCACCAATCCCGGAGGCATTGATCTGATTGACAGCAAGGGCAGGCTTGTCAGGAACATTCACCAGGAGGAGACCGTTCCCTTTGATCCGGAAAAGCAACAGAAGTATGAGCTTGTAAAGATCAGGACATCAGACGGGCTGTTTGAGATGCCTGCCCTGATAACGTTTCCGGTCAGTTTTGATCCCTCCGCGAAACATCCTGTAATATTCACAATCTATGGCGGTCCTGATGCGGGAAGCATCCGCAACCGCTGGCAGAGCACTCAGGCAAGGTGGTACGCTGAGAACGGCATCGTCACAATCAACGTTGACCATCGCGGTTCTGGCACATTCGGGAAGAGAGGACTCGATTATGTTCACAGGTGTCTTGGCAAATGGGAGATATCAGATTATGCCGATGCCGTAAAGTGGCTTCGTCAGCAACCGTGGGCAGACGCCTCCAGGATTGGCATCACAGGAGGGTCTTACGGCGGATATGTAACCTGCATGGCGCT
>JAVEZX010000062.1:0-13418 GCA_034002785.1 Bacteroidales bacterium | reverse complement strand
AGGGGAGATCAGTGGCGGTGGCGGCGGACAACCGCAACTTGCAACCGCCGGCGGCAAAAGAGCCGAAGGCCTCCCCCAGGCCATTTCGAAGGCCGTTAGCCTGGCAAAAAAAATGCTCTGAAAGACAGCCTGAAATCATTCGAAAGAAGACTGAACTGACGCTATTCTTATAAGACTACAGATCAATATCTTGAACAGTCACCAATTTGACTGTCCATCTGCTTGCTTATATTGTTCGAATTTCATAATCTTGTGTCGCTAATCCTTGATACAGTTTTAATGGAAGTAACCAGAACCTTTGACCTGGTAGACCTTGGGTGTAAGGTCTGTCCACGTGAGGTAATGTTTGGCGGCAAACACGGAAATGAGTGGATAACCTACTCAACCGAAGCTGCAAGGGAGATAACCGACCTCTTCTCCTGCGGTATGATGGCACTCGGCTACAGAAAGGGTGACCACATAGCAACAATCACCCCTAACAAACCCGAATGGAACATGGTTGACCACGGCCTGGCACAGGCCGGCATGATTCACGTACCTGTATATCCCACAATTGGACATGAGGAGTACACCTTCATACTCAATCACTCCGAGGTAAAGGCTGTTATCATCGGCAATAAACATATATACAATAAAATAGCACCGATTACATCTGCCATTCCGGCCATCAGGGAAATCTTCACCTTTGATACCGTAAACGGGCTTAAAACCTTCAGCGACATTATCGAGGAGGGACGCAGGAACAGGGAAAAGTTCATGCCTGAACTGGTCGCCGTAAGGGATTCTATCAGGCCATCAGACCCGGTAACAATAATTTATACATCAGGTACCACAGGCAGCCCCAAAGGAGTGGTTCTATCACACAATAATTTGGTTACCAATGCTATAGCCACAAGCACAGCCCATGAATTCGGCCTCGGATACCGGGCACTGAGCTTTCTGCCTCTGTGCCATGTATATGAGCGCATGATGAACTACCACTTCCAGTATAAGGGCACAAGCATCTACTACCTTGAGAACATGGCAGTCATTGCAGACACCATGCGGGAGATCAGGCCCCATATCGCCAACACGGTACCACGCCTGCTGGAAAAGATCTATGACAATATAATCACCAAGGGCAAGAATCTTCCTTGGCTGAAAAAGCAGATATTCTTCTGGGCCGTTACCCTGGGACTGAAGTATAGGCTGACCGGGAATACCAGGTTTTATAAATTCAGGCTTGGCATCGCCCGCAGGCTGGTCTTCAACAAATGGAGAGAAGCCCTTGGCGGTGAACTCAGGGTGCTGGTCTCCGGCGGCGCCGCCCTCCAGTCACGCCTCGAGCGCATCTTCTGGGCGGCCGGCATACCCGTGCTGCAGGGCTACGGCCTCACGGAGACATCACCAGTGATAGCGGTCAACCCCTTCCGTATCCCTGACATAAAGTTTGAAACCGTAGGCCCCGTCCTCGACAGAGTGGAGGTGAGGATAGCAGACGACGGGGAGATCCTGTGCAAGGGACCAAATGTAATGCTGGGATACTATAAGGAGCCCGGCCTGACCGCAGAGGTCATTGATGCTGACGGCTGGTTCCATACAGGGGATATAGGCAAGATCGAGGATGGCAGGTTCCTCAGGATCACTGACCGGAAAAAGGAGATGTTCAAACTCTCGGCCGGTAAATACATCTCGCCGCAAGTGATTGAAAACAGGCTCAAAGAGTCGATATTTGTCGAACAGGCCATGGTCATCGGCGAGAACGAGAAGTTTGCCAGCGCGCTTCTCTCCCCGAACTTTACCTTCCTCCACGACTGGTGCTCGATTCACAGAATCCAATACCGTGACAACACAGACCTGGTTGAAATCCCCGAGGTCATCGAACGCTTCGCCCGAGAGGTTCACGAGGTCAACAGAGGCCTCGGCGAGTTCGAACAGATCAAGAGATTCAGACTGGTTACCGAGGAGTGGACTCCTCAGACGGGGGAGCTCTCCCCCACCCTCAAGCTCAGGAGGAATATACTCATGGAGCGGTACAGCCATGTCATCAACGAGATCTACTCAGTAAAGGATAAAGGCACAATGGTTGACAGGGTTGTTGACGTGATACGCAACGGCGTCAGTGGCATACTCAAGAACCTGCCGAAGGTCTGATTGCCATGCATCCCACGGGACAGAGGGATTATTTTTATAACTTTGTCAACCGAAATGACCAGGTACTTCTCCATACCGCTGCTTGCCGTGCTGACAGTATTTGCTGCAAGTCTTTCCTCCTGCTCGGTACAGCCATGTTACGAGGATAGCAATCCCATGCTGAACACCCGTCTCCTCGTCAGCGGTACAGGAGAAGTGGCAGAAGCCGATTCACTGAGGGTCTATTCCTACCGTGAGAGTGATACCCTCAGGTTCATTGACACAAGGGTAACCTCCTTCTTTTCTGTACCGCTGGATCCGGACAGTGACGAGTCGCTCTTCCTCATCACCCTCAACGGGGTCACTGACACTGCAGTCATCCGCTACAGCCGCCGTCCGCACCTGGTCTCACCGGAATGCGGCTACACCCTGGTGAGTGATATCACAGGCCTGAAGACAACACACAACATAATTGACACACTTATAATCGAGAACAGAAGCGTAAACCTGAATGGCGAAACAAACCTGCATCTTTTTTATTAGTCTCTTTCTCCTCGGGAGTCCTGCCGTCCTGTCTCAGGATACGGTCACTGTCCCGTTGCATGTAAGGGCAGGCTTCGATATCTCAGGTCCGGTCCTGAAGCTCCTCGACAATGATCTCATCAGCTACGGTGTTCTCGGATCGGTTGACATCAACTCAGCGGTGGCGGTTGCTGCGGGATTCAGATACTCGAGCTTCAGATCATCAAGTGTGCTGTATGATTTTAACAGCCGCGGACTGAGCATCACCGCGGGGGTCGACTACAATTTCATCAAGGCAAACGTAGCCAGGGGGAAGTATTATGCCGGTATCGGTATGAGATACGGCCTCAGTTTCTACAACGAAGAGGCGCCTATGATAACCTACACCAACGAATGGGGCACAGGCAGGACTTCCGTTCCTGCCGCGATGCATACCGGACACTTCCTCGAGATAACCCCGGGTGTGCGTGCCGAGGTTTTTCCCGGCATGACAATCGGATGGAACCTGTACATGCGACTCCTTATAAGCGCAGGAGCCGGCAAGGACCTGAAGCCGGTATGGATGCCCGGGTACGGCGCCGGCACATCCGGAATGGCAACGGGCGCGGAGTATTTCATTTCAATCTCCATCCCTTATAAAAAGATCAAGGTGTTCATAAAACCCCGCGTGCAGCAATCGGAGGACGATGAAGAGACTGAGGGTGAAACCACTCAGACGGGAACCGGCAACAGGGGATTCAGTAACTGATTCTGATAATTAAGGTCTGGTCCTGATCTGCAACACTCTGTCAGTGACGCGGTCCGGCATCAGACGCGGTTCGCAGGCATCGAGCCCTTCCTGTGACTCAGGATAAATAATCCCATGAAAGTCAGGAAACCGTTCACAAGCAACAGCTCAAACCCGAACTTGTACCCGTTGAACAGCTGCTCGGAGAAGTGGCTCAGGAAATAACAGATCACAGGCGAAAGAATGGCTACCCATGGAGTGTAATGGTCCCTTACTGTCCTCGTGGTAAAGAGCCCGAAAGTATAGAGCCCCAGCAACGGTCCGTATGTATAGCCGGCTATCGTAAAGAGCTTGTCGATGATAGCCCGGTCATTCATCTCCCTGAATATCAATATACATATAAAGAAGATCAGGGCGAAGGAAAAGTGAACCGAATACCTGATCCTGGTCTTTTTGGTGTTGTCCATCTCCGTCTTCTTTTCCAGTCCCAGGAAGTCGATGCTGAAGGAGGTGGTCAGCGATGTCAGCGCACCGTCAGCGCTGGGAAATGCCGCGGAGATGAGGCCTATGAGAAACACCACGCCGGCTGCCGGACCCAGGTACCTGAACGCGATTGTCGGGAAGAGGTCATCGGTCATAGCCACTGTTACATTCTGTGCGGCGGCATAATAGACAAGGAAAGCACCCAGCACCAGGAACATGAAGACAACAATCAGGTTAACCGTACTGAATGTAAACATGTTCTTCTGTGCATCCTTCAGATGCCTGATGCTAAGGTTCTTCTGCATCATCTCCTGATCGAGCCCGGTCATTGTGATTGTGATGAACATGCCGCTGAAGAACTGCTTGATGAAGTGTCTCGGATGATCCCAGTCGGTGATCACCATATTTGACATATCACTGTTCCAGAGGTCGCTGATCAGCGTGCGGAAGGGGGCCCCGAGCTCACGGCTGATGTAATAGACCGAGAGAACAACCGCCAGCAGCATAAAGGTTGTCTGCAGGGTATCAGTCCAGATTATCGTGCGGATTCCGCCCTTTAGTGTGTATATTATTATTAGTACTATAAAAATCATTACGTTGACCCAGAAAGGGACGTTCCATGCATCGAAGACAAAAATCTGGAGGACATTGATGACGAGGAACATTCGCAGCGAAGCACCAAGGACCCTTGAAAGTATGAAGAATCCGGCGCCGGTCTTGTAGGACCAGAAGCCGAACCGCTGTTCAAGGTAACCGTATATGGATGTCAGCTTGAGCCGGTAGTAGAGCGGCAGCAGTACCAGTGCGATGACTACGTATCCGAAAAAGTACCCGAATGCCACAACCATGTACGAGAACTGTGTCTCGCCCACCCATCCGGGGACTGACATGAAGGTTACGCCTGACAGTGAGGCTCCGATCATACCGTAGGCAACCACGTACCACGGTGAGACCTTGTTTCCTATGTAAAATGACTGATGATTTGCCTTCCGGGCCGTGATGAAGGTCACCACGAACAGGATTAACGTGTAGGCTACGAAAATCGACAGGATTAGAGTAGGTGTCATAGTTCTGAAAACATAGCTGCAAGAATAGCAAAAAGATCGCAGATAAAAGTTATGCTCCTGTCACGTTTGCGGGAAATATTGAATTATTTTTGCCTCAAAGTATTGATATGTCGGCACGTTTCCCATCCAGGCTCCTCGAGGAGGCGGTGAATGAGTTTGCCTCTCTTCCGGGCATAGGCCGCAAGACCGCCTTCCGGCTGGTGATGCACCTGCTCAGGCGCGACAGCGCCGAGGTCCGCCGTTTCGGTGAGACGATCATGCGCCTGCGCGAGGATGTTTGCTATTGCAGCATCTGCCACGGGATAAGTGATACGCCGGTATGTGATATCTGCAGTGACGGCTCGAGGGACACCTCCCTCATCTGTGTGGTAGAGAGTGTTCAGGATGTACTGGCCGTTGAGAATACCAGACAGTTCAAGGGGCTCTACCACGTACTCGGCGGAATCATCTCACCGGTTGACGGCGTCGGCCCCTCTGACCTCACTGTCGCCAGCCTTGAACAGCGGGTACGTGACGGCAGCGTCAGGGAGATTATCCTGGCACTCAGCACCACAATGGAAGGTGATACAACAAACTACTACATATACAAGCGGTTGTCAGGCTACGACGTCCGGATCACAACACTTGCACGGGGTGTGGCGATCGGAGATGTGCTTGAGTACACTGACGAGATAACACTGGGACAGTCCATCATCAACCGCCGGGTCTTTTCCCTCCCGTCACAGGGCTGAATAATCAAGAAACACCGCTTTTGCTCCGGTAATATCCGGAATCATTTTTTATTCAGGAAAATCTTGCTTAATTTGATACAAATCAATTATGCATGGCAGATACCTTTGAAAGGTTCTTTTCGGATGCAACGCATCTGATGAAGAAATCAGCAATAAGGGAGATACTGAAGCTGACCCAGCGGCCGGAGATGATCTCCTTCGCCGGCGGATTACCCTCTCCCGACTCCTTCCCTGTGGAAGACATAAAGAGAGTGACCGCCGAGGTTCTTGAGGAGGAAGGCCGGGCTGCATTGCAGTACGGAACTACCGAAGGCGACAACAAGCTGCGGACGCTGCTTGCCGAAAGGCACAGGAAGGACGGACTTGAACTGGCACTGGAAAATATTATCATTACCACCGGTTCGCAGCAGGCCCTGGACCTGTGTGGCAAGATTTTCATTAACCGTGGTGATGTGGTCCTCTGCGGATTGCCTTCCTACCTTGGAGGGCTGAATGCATTCTCCAACTACGGCGCCCTGCTGAAGGGAATACCCCTGGATGATCAGGGGATGCGGCCGGATCTGCTGGAAAAGACAATCGTGAGACTGAAGAATGAGGGTAAAACCGTCAAGTTCATCTATATTATTCCGGATTTCCAGAATCCCACAGGTGTCACTCTTCCCCGCGCAAGGCGAATGGAGATCATTCGCATTGCAGAACGGCATGACCTGCTTATAGTTGAGGACAGCCCATATCGCGATGTACGGTTCGCCGGCACGCCGGAACCGCTGATGTCGTCACTTGACACGCAGGGAAGGGTTCTGACCCTCAATACCTTCTCAAAGATCCTTGCTCCCGGTTTCCGCCTGGCCTGGGTCACCGGACACAGGGACATCATTGACAGGATGGTGACTGCAAAACAGTCTGCCGACCTCTGCACCCCTCCCTTCGTTCAGAAAATCGCCGCCAGGTACATGGAACAGGGATTGCTGGATGTCAACCTGAAAAATACCGTGAAACTATACAAACATCGCCGGGACTATATGCTCAGCTGCTTTCGCGAGCTGATGCCCGAAGGCGTAAAATGGACCGAACCTGACGGCGGCCTCTTTCTCTTCGTCACCCTCCCGCCTTCGATGGATGCTGCACGGTTGCTGGAGAAGGCTATCCGGAAAAACGTGGCCTTCGTCTGCGGCTCTGTCTTCTACTGCAACAACGAGGGACACAACACCCTGCGGATGAACTTCTCATATGCGGGAGAGAAGGACACCCATGAGGGCATCCGCCGCCTTGCTGAGGTCATCAGCGAGGAGATGACCTCCTCCTGAAACGGATGGAACTGTCGGTCATAATCATATCCTATAACGTCTGCGACTACCTGCGTGAGTCGGTCCGTTCTGTCATAGCCGCCTCCCCGGGTCCGGACACAGAGATTATTATTGTTGACAATGACTCGTCCGATGGCTCTGCCTCAATGGTTGAAAGTGAATACCCTGAAGTCAGGCTTATCAGATCAGGGAGCAATGAAGGCTTCTCAGCAGCCTGTAACAGGGGCATAACAGCCTCCTCCGGAGAGTTCATCCTGATCCTGAATCCTGACACACTCCTATTCCCGGATACAATATCCAAAGCGCTTCTGTTCATGCGGTGTCATCACGATGCCGGGGCAGCCGGAGCCCGCATGACAGACGGCAACGGCAGGTTTCTTCCCGAGTCAAAGAGAGGATTCCCATCGCCCATCACCTCTTTTTTCAAATTCACCGGCATCTGGAGAATATTTCCTCGCTCTGCGCTGTTCAACGCCTATTATCTCGGGCATCTGCCGGAAGATAGTACCTGCCGGGCTGACATACTCACAGGAGCGTTTATGCTCATCCGGAGGAAGGCGCTGGAGCAGGCCGGTCTCTTCGATACAGGATTCTTTATGTACGGTGAGGACATCGACCTCAGCTGGCGGATAAGGCTGGCCGGATGGCATAACTACTACCTTCACGATGTCCGGATAACCCACTTCAAGGGCAAAAGCGCCTCTTTAAACAGGGAGAGCTCTGTTTACCACTTCTATGAGGCCATGAATATCTTCGCTGAAAAGCACCTGGCAAAGGGCTGGCACCTGCCCGTGAAAGCAGCGGTAAAACTTCTTCAGAGCATAGCCCGTACCCGGCTGCGCCTCATTCCGCAGGGCAAAAAGTGATACATCTCTGTAAAAAAGGGGCTTCCCCGCTATAATCTTTACGCAATATTTGAGTTATATTAGTGACATTATGATCAATGAACAACCTGATGAGAAGGGCTAAATACATCTTTTGTATGTTCCTTATGGTGCATGCCATATCTCTTGCAGGTCAGTCGCGAAGCGATCTTCGCTCCATGTTCGTCTCGGCTGAAGGTGACATTCTGTTTGAAGACTACGCTGAAGCCCTTCCCAAATACCTTAGCCTGCTGCAGATCTTTCCAGACAACTATAACCTGTATTACAGGGTCGGGCAATGCTACCTCAATACCCCCGGAGAAAAGGAAAAATCAATCGAGTGGCTCGAGACGGCAGTTAAAAACATTGATCCTGATTACCGTACAGGAAGGCTTTCCGAAAAAGGAGCCCCGCGCGACGCCCTTTATCACCTTGCAAATGCCTACCGCATTGCAGGCAACTTCGACATGGCACTGGAGACATACGAGCTCTTCCTCAGGGATGCAGACACCGAGAAATACGACACAACCCTCGTCAGATTCCAGATGCAGTCGTGTCACAATGCCCGGGAAATGATGCTGAAGCCGGCAGATGTGGAAGAGAGAAACCTCGGCGTACCTGTCAATGACCGCTTCTCGGAATTCAATCCCGTGGTCTCCGCCGATGAGAGCACACTGCTCTTCACCCGGGAATTGCCATTCTATGATGCAATTTTCTGGTCAAGGAAGGTTGACGGCAACTGGACAGAACCGGTGAACATGACGCCACAGCTGGGGGTGGACCAGGATTATTATACATCCTCCCTCTCGCCTGACGGCCGGACCCTTCTGATGTACCGTATTGACACATATGACGGCAACATATACATGAGCAGGCTCGTGAATGATACATGGAGCCAGGTGGAAAAACTGAACGGTAACATCAACACTAAATTCTGGGAATCACATGCCACGATGAGCAGTGACGGGAAGAGGATATTTTTCACCAGTAACAGGAGAGAGAGCCTGGGCGGTCTTGACATCTTCGTCTCGACCCGTGACAGCTCCGGCAACTGGGGCCCGGCTACAAACCTCGGTCATCAGATCAACACCGTTTATAACGAAGAGACACCTTTCCTGACCAACAATGATAGCACCCTCTTCTTCAGCTCCCGCGGGCATTACAATATTGGCGGTTATGACATCTTCAGGTCTGACCTTGACAGGAACGGCCGCTGGAGCACCCCGGTCAATGTCGGATACCCGCTGAACACAACCGATGACGACCTCTTTTTTACTCCGCTGAGCAGCGGCAACAGGGGATACTTCGGGAAATTCGCCGATGACGGACAGGGAAGGATGGATATATACAGCTGTGACATATATTCTGAACTGAACCCCCGCAACGTCAATGTCGAAGAGACTGGCACCCAACCCGTGAAGCCAGATGAACCGGCGGCGGAGATTCTGACCTTGGATACTCTTGCTGTACCGGCTGATTCACTGACCGCTGTCACTCGACCCGTCCCGATTGATTCACTGACCGCTTTCACTCGACCTGTCCCGATTGATTCACTGAACGCTTCCTTGCAGTTGCCGGTGAACCCGGACGAAACGGTTCCGATCAGTAATGATCTGTACGACAGTACTGACACCCTGACTCTGGCTGACAGTTTTATAAGCGACACCCGGGAGAATGTTGAAGAAGATCCTGCTGATCTCACTGCCCGGGATGTGAAACCGCTGTACAAAGAAATTCCAGTAAGGCCTGCGGATGAAAATGAACAGGGTAGCATTGCGGATAAAGCACCTGACAAGCCTGCAGCAAGCTTCGCGCCTGAAGCGTTTGACAAGCCTTCAGCAAGCTTCGCGCCTGAAGCGCCTGGCGCAGCTGACAAATCTGTTGCAACCGCCGCGGTTGAACCGATTGACGCAACCGCAACAGCTGAAGAGGCTGGAATAGTGGCAGCGGATACAAACGGCAGTAACGGTGATACCTCTCCGGACGCTGACTGCGGAAAAGGATGCTGCCTGTGGTGGCTCCTGGCTCTGACAGCATTGCTCTTCTTCTTCCTTGTATGGAGAAGAAGAAAAAAGAAAAAAGAAAATGACGCAGAATAATAAGACAATGATTATGAAAAAATTAGTCCTTGTATTGATAATCATCTCTGCAGGCCTCGTCTGCAGATCGCAGGACAACATCAGGCTCCAGGAGGCATTTTATGATGCCGAATACTTCCTTATGAGGGGCGATTACGCCGATGCGCTACCCTATTACCAGGGCATCTACGCCGCAATGCCTGATAATGCGAGCATCGCCTTCAGACTCGGGCTCTGCTACCTCAACATCGAAGGAAGCAAGAACCTGGCAATTGATTATCTTGAAAAGGCATCGCAGAAGCTGACCGGTAAATACCGCGAAGGATCCCTGCGTCAGTCGGAAGCTCCATATGAGGCGCTCTTCTTCCTCGGAGACGCATACCGGATAAACTACATGTTCGAAAAGGCAAAGGATGCATACAACAGGTACCGTCAGACGTTGCTCTCTACCGATCTTCCCAACCTGATGTTTATTGACCAGCAGATTGCTACATGCAGCAACGCACCCGCAATCATGGCCACACCGGTGAAGTTTACAGTGGAAGAGGTTGATGATATAATCAATGACGCCAATGACAACTTTTTCCCTGTTGTCTCTCCTGACGGAAAAGCCATAGCCTATATGACATCAATGAAATTCTATGATGCAATCATGTACTCACGGTTCGCCAGAAACGAATGGACCCCGCCGGTTAACATCACCCCAGAACTGCAGTCTGACGGAGACCACTATGTCTCATGCCTGGCAAACGGCAACACGGTCATGCTCCTTTCCAAAGACGACAACATAAACAGTGACATCTGGATGAGCACTTTTGACGGTACCCGCTGGGAACCCGCCCGCAAACTGAAGAAGGAGATTAATACGAAATACTGGGAAGCCCACGGTTTCATCACTGAAGACGGATCCACACTCATCTTTGCCAGCGACAGACCGGGTGGATTCGGAGGGCTCGACCTTTATACCTCGAAGCTGGGACCTGACGGCGAATGGGGTATACCGGTAAACATGGGCCCGGAAGTTAACACACCGTTCAACGAAGACCGGCCGTTTCTGACAAACGGCGGCAGGATGCTCTTCTTTGCCTCACAGGGGCATCACAATATGGGCGGATATGACATATTCAGCAGTGAGATGCAGTATAACGGACTGTGGAGCACACCCAGGAACCTTGGCTACCCGCTCAATAATCCTGATGACAATATTTTCTTCTGCCCAACTGAAAACGGCAAGGCAGGCTATATGTCAATGACAGGACGTGACGGCGGTAACGGCCGGGCTGATATCTATCTGATCAGGTTAAAATAATCTTAACCTGTATGGCACTCATTGCTGCATATGATTTAAATTTACAGTCAAACTGAAATATGGGAATAAGGGGAACACTGCTTCTGATATTATCTGTACTGTTTGTGCCGGCGAACGGCCAGAAGAAGAGCGAGATTAAGGAAATCTGGAAGGAGGCTGAATCGCACTACCTCTATGGTGAGTACGAACTTGCCAACCCGCTCTACCTGATCCTTAATGAACTGAGACCCGGCAATTTCAATATCAAGTACAAGATCGGCAATTGCTATCTTAATATCTTTGACGAGAAACCGAAAGCTATTCCTTTCCTCGAAGAGGCAGTCAGAAGTACAAGCTATGATTCCAAAACCGGGAAACTGAATGAGAACCGGGCGCCGCTTGACGCATATTTTTCCCTGGGCAACGCATACCGCATTACAAACAGGCTTGACAGTGCACTCAACACATACCTTTTTTTCCAGAAACTGATCACAGGGGCATCTGCCATGCAGAACCAGGAGTTCGTCAACCAGCAGATGCAGGCATGCAAAGTTGCTGAAGGGAGCATGAACAACCCTGTTAAGGTGCTCATCCAGCCGCTTAAGGAATATATCAACCAGGGCTCAGTCAATGACAGGCCGGTAGTCAGCTATGACGGCAGCACAATGGCATATACTGAAAGAAGAGGCCTTGAGAGTGTCATCTTCATTACCCGCCGCGAGGGCGATTCATGGGCCACCCCTATGGACATAACCAGCGAGGCTGGAATGGGAACCGACTGCCATACTACCTCACTCAACAGCGACGGAACAGAACTATACCTGTTTAAGAACGACAACTACGACGGTAACCTGTATGTTACAAGATATGTAAACGGTAGCTGGTCACAAATTGAAAAACTCAATAAAAACATAAACACCCGTTTCTACGAATCCCATGCAGCAATCTCCCCCGACGGGATGAAGCTCTACTTTACATCTAACAGGGAAGGCGGACTCGGGGAACTTGATCTCTGGATCTCGGAGAAAGATGCCACGGGCGACTGGGGTATCCCATCCAATCTCGGGAACGTAGTAAACACTCCGTACAACGAAGAGACCCCATTTATTTCGGGCGATGGCAATACACTGACATTCAGCTCCGAAGGCCATGGTTCAATGGGCGGATATGATATCTTCCTCTCGAAACTCTCCGCCGGACAGTGGACCAGCCCGGTAAATATAGGTTACCCCGTCAGCACAACCGACGACAATATAGCCTTTCAGCCTTACCTGAACGGTGCCTACGGATTCTACTCCATAATGACAGGATACAAGAAGAAGGAGATCGCCCTTGTGACCTTCAATCCTCCTTCCGACGAGGAACGGGATACCGTAACTATCAGCTTCGATCCCGCTGACCTGCCTTATCTTACTTCAATTGACTCATCCCTCCTCGTGACAGACCGGGTGATAATGGACGTAAGGGATACTGATGCAGAATTTGATCCTGAGGTCCTTTACTATACGGTACAGGTGATGGCACTCTACAATCCGGTCGATCCTGACTACTTCGAATACGCTGACATTGTTGTGTTCTATAACAGGGATGACCGGTTCTACCGGTATACAACCGGCATTTTTGACCTGAAATCCGAGGCATATGCTGAGAAGGAGAGACTCCTCCGGCTCGGATACCCCGATGATATCTTCGTGAAGAAAGTGTACAGGAATGATTCTGGAAAATGACGGAATCAGGCTTCGTGCAGTTGAACCCGAAGACCTTGAAACACTTTACCGTTGGGAAAACGACGAGGCAAACTGGAAACAGAGTAATAACTTTACCCCATATTCAAGATACGTACTAAAGAAGTACATTGCCGGTTCAGGCAAAACAATCTACGAAACGGGTCAGCTGAGACTTATGATTGACATTCTGCCGGGAATGCGGACAATCGGATCCATTGATCTCTTTGACTTTGATCATTACCACAGCAGGGCCGGCGTCGGTATCCTGATTGCCGATCCGGCAGACAGAAAAAAGGGGTACGCCTCCGCAGCCCTTACCTGCCTTGTTGCCTATGCATTTGAAACTCTCGGCCTGCACCAGCTGTGGTGCAACATCATGGAAACCAATACGGAGAGCCTGAATCTCTTTCTTGCACACGGTTTCATACAGTGCGCAGCCAAAAAGGAATGGGTTCGCTCGGGTGACACAATGGTTACTGAATATACCCTGCAGCTTATCAACCCCCAAAAATG
>JAVEZX010000061.1:0-13797 GCA_034002785.1 Bacteroidales bacterium | reverse complement strand
CCTATTGGCTGACAGCCAGACTCTGCGCCTCCCTCATCACCCTGGAAAAATTCCCTCCCCAGATTTTGGCGATATCGTTGCGGCTGTATCCGCGGCGTATAAGTTCCTTTGTGATGTTCTTCATCATTGAGACGTCAGGGCAATCCTGGAGGCCGCCGCCGCCGTCAAAGTCAGTACCTATGCCAACATAATCGATGCCTATCACGTCAACCACATGCTCAATATGGTTAACAGCATCCTCCACCGTAGCCAGCCTGACATACTCTCTCCTCAGTGCGGAGAATTCGGCCCAGCGCTGCTCCTGCTGCTCATCGGTCAGTTCACCCATGGCCATCCATCTTTCACGCAGTTCCTTCACCTTCTCATCATATGCGGGATTTGGCTCAGGCTGCCTGAGATAGTCGCTCAGAATGCAAATCTGTATCACACCGCCGTTCTTCTTCAGTGCCTGCAGCATCTCGTCATTGAGGTTACGCGGGCTCTCGCAGAGGGCGCGGCATGATGAGTGGGATGCAAACACCGGCGCCTTCGTCACAGCAATTACATCATAGAAGGATTCGTCGGACATGTGCGAGACGTCTACAAGCATCCCGACGCGGTTCATCTCCCTGACAACCTCTTCGCCAAAGGCTGAGAGACCGTTGTGCTCGGGTCCGGTCTTGTCCGTGGAGGAGTCACATATGTCATTGTTTGATGAATGGCACAGTGTTATATAGCGGCTGCCAAGATCATAGTACTGCTTTATCCTGGAGAGGTCCATCCCGACAGGATAGCCGTTCTCGATACCGATAAAGACTGAAACCTTACCCTCCGCCTTGTTTCTGAGGGCGTCATCAGGGGTGAGAGCTATAGCCGCCATCGAGGCATTTCGTGCCAGCGTTGCATAGATAGAATCAAATGTGGCCAGCGTTTGGGTGTGGACCCTTTCATATTCCTCCGGGGTGCGGGGTCCCTGTCCCAGGAAGATTGCGAAGAATTCTGCATCAAGCCGTCCCTCCTTCATCCTAGGAAAATCTACGCAGCCATTGTCATTGCGTATGCCCGGGTCAAATCCACCTTTGCGAAAGAAGCGCATGGGTGTGTCACTGTGGGTGTCGATAGAGAGGAAGCTGTCATGCATCCTTTCGGCCTTGCGGCTGATTTGTTCCTCACTTGCGGTACATGACACGCCCAGGAGGCAGAAGAGCATAAGGAAATATTTCATTTGCATTGGGATCAGTTTGAATGTCTGCGCTAATATATAAATATCAATCGCTGATTATCACCCATTCCTGTTCCTATAAGATTTAAAAAAGGTTAAATGTTTGAATATTACCCGGCGTGGAGGGCTGATGTGAAGGTTTGGCCGGACACAGCCCCGGATAATCGCACCCCGGCACAGGTAAAGCAGGATCAGGCAAGGAATTGCAGCCCCCGCACGGTATCACGGCGGCTGGCACAAAAAAAAGCCCCGCCAAAAAAAGCGGGGCAGCCATGAAAAGAATGGAAAAATTGCTTTTGGACAGTAAAAAGCTTCTTTAAAGTCTCATGACTTAATATCTTTTGTCTGATCAGCTTATCTGCTCTATGCAAATATAATAAAAACGAACGGCTGAACCCAATATTTCATCAAAAAACAACTCAAAAAAAACCGCACTGCAATACGTGCAACTATTGTAGCTTTGATACGTCATTACTCCAGAACAACCTGAAATTTGGCAACACCGGGATTGCACATACATGAGAAGCTCATCGAAGAGTGCCGCAGGGGGAGCCGGAAAGCACAGTTCAGGCTGTATGAGCTCTATTCAAAGGCGATGCTGAATACTGCATACCGTATAATGGGTAACAGGGAGGAGGCCGAAGACATGTTGCAGGAGGCGTTTACCGACTGTTTCAGGAAGATAGGGACATACCGCACAGACTCCACTTTCGGCGCGTGGCTCAAGACCATCGTAATCAACCGATGCATAACCAGGCTGAGGAAGAGAGAGGCGGAACTGGTCTATGTGGAGGATTACAGCCGGCACGAGATGCAGCAGGAGGAGCCCCAGGAGAATGTATGGCCGGCTCCGCAGGTCATAGCAAAGGCGGTGGACAGGCTCCCGGAAGGTTACCGTGTTGTCTTCAGCCTCTACCTGCTTGAAGGTTATGATCATACGGAAATATCACAGATACTTGGCATATCGGAGTCGACCTCCAAAACCCAGTATCTGAGGGCAAAGGAAAAACTGAAAAGGATATTATCAGATATGCGCAGCGATGGATGAACTTGAGAAGCACATAAAAGGCATCAGGGATGAGATGGACATCCGCGAGCCCGGCCCGGGTCTCTGGGCCAGGATCGAATCCGGGCTACCGGGCAGGCAGCGAAGCCTGCGCAGCCACCTCTGGCGTGCAGCCGCCGCAGTGATTGTTGCAGGAGCCGCACTGGCGGTTATTGCCGGTATGCTCCGCACCTCCGAACGGCTCAATGACCCGCAGGTGGCGGAGGTGAAGGAGGCCTACAGGTACTATGATGATAAAATCCGCTCCCTCTATCAGGAGGCAGAGCCACTCATGACGGTCTACCCTGAGATAAGCAATGAGCTGACACTGGGGCTGACGGAGCTTGACAGCCTCTCAGCCCAGATAATCAGGGACCTGAACGATAACATTGCAAGCAATGAGGTGCTGGAGGCCCTCATCGGCAACTACAGGCTGCGCATCGAGCTTCTGGAGGATATGCTCCGGCTGATGAAGGAGCATGATAATGAAACAGAACAAACCACTGGCAATGAACTTTAAAAAAATATACATCCTGGCCGCTCTCCTGCCTGCAGGCCTCGCCCTGTGCGGGCAGCAGGTCACAGACAGCAAAACCCTCATGAAGTCGTTCAGAGCCACCCCCGATCCAGTCGTGGAGGTCAGCAACAAATACGGCGACGTGCACATCACTCAGTCGCAGAGCGATTCTGTCAGAATAAGGGTGGAGATCACAGCTTCCTCGAACACCGGCGACAAGACCGATGCAATGATGCAGGATGTGGATGTGAAAATCTCGATGACCGCGGGAACAGTCAGGGCAGAGACATCTTTCAGAAAAGGAATAACACCGCTCTTCGAAAGCCTCAAGGGACTCACAAAGAACCTCATCAACTTTGACTCCCGGATGAAGATCGACTATTTTGTGGAGTGTCCGCCGGAAACATCGCTCCGTATCACTAACAGCTACGGTGATGTCTATATAGGTGATGAGGTGCCGGTGCTCGCACTGAAACTGTCAAACGGCAACCTCGACGCATCTGCCGTAGGCAATGCACAGATGCTGGAACTAACATTCAGCAAGGCCAACATCAGGCATATCAGGGAAGGAAAAGTGACTCTCTCGTTCAGTGAGCTCAGAACCCGGGAAACGGGAAACATTAAGCTGGCATCCGTCTCATCGAAGGCATGGATTGACGATTGCGGTACCATTGACCTCGACTCAAAGCGGGACGACCTGCATTTCGGGACCATCGACGTTCTTACGGGCACAAGCTATTTCAGCGACATAATCGCTGACCACCTTGCCGGCGAGCTCAGCATGTCCGTGAAGTACGGGAACCTCTCCTTCGAGAATATCAGGCGCAGCTTCAGGCTGATCGATGTCAGGTCATCCTATGCCGACCTGGACCTGACGCTTGAGGAGAGATCGGCCTATGACCTTGAAATAAGACATGCCAACGCCTTCGTCTCCCTGCCGGGCATCACCCCTGAACCTGAACGAACCGAGATCAGCGCACAGGACAAACTGTTCCTGACAAAGGTCACGGCAGGCAGCGGGCCGTCACTCCCAACAATAAGGATTGACGCCACCAGGGGAGAAATACGGATACTTCAGAAATAGATTTTTTTTTGCCCGGCATGCAACCGATCCGTTTTTTCAGTGTCCTTACTGAGGAACAGTAAAAGCACAGAAAGATGAAAAAGTTTGTTATCGCCATCATGGCATTTACCGCAACACTATCCGCATGCACCCTGTTCGTCGACTGCATTGACGGCAACGGGATGGTTGAGACTGAAACACGGGAGGCCCTCCCCTTTACAGCTATCGCCAATGAAACCTCCTTCCACGTGAAATACATTCAGGGTGATGAATACAGCATCACGGTAGAAGCAGAGAGCAACATCCTGCCCTATATCGAGACAGATATAAGGGGCGGAGCCCTGGAGATCAGCACTGTCAGAGGCACACACTGCCTCAATTATACAAGGCACCCTGTAGTGACCGTCACGGCACCCGCCATAAGTGAAATTGTCAATTCAGGTTCTGGCGACTTCATGGCAGGGGCTCTCACCGGCTCCGAGATTACAGTAGTCAACAGCGGTTCGGGTGACATTACAGCAGGCACCCTGACTGGAAGCGAGGTCTCCGTGATTGTCTCAGGTTCAGGCAACGTCATGACTGAAGATGTCACTGCCACCACCCTGAAAGCTACACTCTCAGGGTCCGGCGACCTGACTGTGACCGGCGGTGAAACCGTAACCGGCAGGTATGTGGTTTCAGGGTCAGGTTCGGTCTTCTCGAGGTATCTCGTTTCGGCCGTGGCCCGTATGACACTGTCCGGCTCAGGGACAGTCTACGCCACAGTGGAAGACAGTCTTGAGGCTGTCATCAGCGGCAGCGGCAACATTTACCTTCTCGGTGATCCCGAGGTGAGCCTGACACGTACCGGTTCCGGACGGATAATTCACCTGTAGATCAGAAATATTATAAAGCGAAGAGACAGGTCAATCGCCTGTCTCTTCGTTTTTTTATGCCTTCAATCAGCCTGGGCGTCAGGTGAGATCGATCTCATTGCCCTGCCTGTCAGTAAATTCATACTGCAGGAAATGGAATGATTCTATTGCCTGTACCTTGATGCTGACATCGTGTTTCCGGTTTATCCGGCTTATCCTGGAGATCAGTCCTTCCTTAAGGTAGGCTGCAACGAACGGATGAGTCCGGAGAATGAACTTACGTGTCATCACCTTCTCAATAATGGAAGCAAGCGTTCGCTCCATCTCGTCGGTAAGCAGTATTGCCGGGGCCGTTTTGCCCTCGCCCCTGCAGACCGGACATTTTTCGTCGGTGACGATTGTCATCTCGGGGCGTACCCGCTGACGGGTTATCTGCATCAACCCGAATTTACTGAGGGGTAATATGTTATGTTTGGCCCTGTCAGCACTCATGAGCTCCTTCATCCTGTCATGAAGGGCCTGGCGGTTTTCATTCGACTGCATATCAATGAAGTCGATCACAATTATTCCGCCCATATCCCTGAGACGCAGCTGCCGGGCTATCTCCCTGGCGGCCTCGAGATTGACTGACAATGCATTTGACTCCTGGTCGGAGCCTGTTTTTGACCTGTTGCCGCTGTTGACGTCAACGACGTGCAGTGCTTCGGTATGCTCAATGATAAGGTATGATCCGCCCCTGAATGAAATGGTCCGGCCGAATAGCCCCTTGACCTGCCTGCTGACCCCGTAATGGTCAAAGAGAGGTACCTGGTCCTTGTATACCTTAACTATCTTTTCCTTCTCAGGGGCAATTTCCCTGATGTAACTTTTCACTTCGCCGCCTATCACTTCATCATCGACGATGATGCTGTTGAAGTCGGTACTGAGTATATCCCTGAGGATAGTTGTCGTGCGGTTCATCTCCCCCACCAGCAGGCGCGGCTGTTTAACGTCGCGATGCACTGCCGAAAGGGCTGTTTCCCATCGGTTGATAAGTTCCTTCAGTTCAGCATCAAGGGCTGCAACCTTTTTGCCCTCAGCCACGGTACGTACTATGACGCCGTAGTTTTTGGGTTTAATGCTTTGAATCAGGAGCTTAAGGCGATTACGTTCGTCGGCATTCTCTATCTTCGAGGAGACTGAGACCTTGTCTCCGAATGGCATCAGGACGAGGTTTCGCCCTGCGATGCTCACCTCGGAGGCGAGCCTTGGTCCCTTGGTTGAGATCGGTTCCTTGGTTATCTGAACGATAACCGTCTGTCCTGCAGTAAGTACATCAGCTATCTTGCCATCCTTATCGATGTCCGGTTCTGGCTTGAACTTTGAGACCGGAGTCATTCTGGCCTTGTTCTGCGTGGCCAGCTGGTAGTAGCGATGCAATGACCTGAACTGTGCGCCCAGGTCAAGATAGTGCAGGAAAGCATCCTTTTCGAAACCGACGTTTATAAACGCCGCATTAAGCCCCGGCATGATCTTCTTTACCTTTCCCAGGTAAATGTCGCCGACTGAGAATTTTACATTCCGCTTTTCCTTGTTTAGCTCGACAAGCTGCTTATCCTCCAGTAGTGCGATGGATATCTCAGCATCATTTACGCTGATTATTAGATCCTTGTTCACATTCCGGATTTTGGTGATTAGCCAATAGTCTTTTTTATAATGCAACTAACCTAAAGACCAGAGGATCTTTAGGTTAGGTGTAAGAGCTACAGACTATGCATTGATGCTATTTCTTCTTCTTATGCCTGTCTTTCCGCAAACGCTTCTTGCGTTTGTGGGTCGCCATCTTATGCCTTTTTCTCTTTTTACCGCTTGGCATGCTGTTACTTCTTAACGTGTGATTTAACCTTGGTTATGAAAGTCTTGGCAGGTTTGAATGCCGGAATATTGTGTGCCGGAATGATAATCGTAGTGTTCTTTGAAATGTTCCTGGCTGTCTTCTTCGCACGCTTCTTCACGATGAAGCTGCCAAATCCCCTGAGATAAACATTATTGCCGGCAACCATCGAGTCCTTTACTGATTCCATGAATGCCTCAACGGTCTTCTGAACGGTCACTTTCTCAATTCCGGTGTTCTTGGCAATTTCGTTAACAATGTCTGCTTTTGTCATGTTGCAAGAATTTTTAATTCAACAAATTATTTTGATGTTCTGTTTTTTCAATGTGCAAATATAAAATATTATTTATCAATATCAGGTGATAAGAGTTTTTTTTCAGAGCGAATATCCTGATTTTTTGATACCTATAAAATATATAAGGGCCAACGGGCCCTCCGGAGACTCCCCCGGGGCAGCCGGAGAGCCACTGAGATACCCTGCCCGGAGCCTCACACATATTTTTTTCGTAACTTTACATCCTTCAATAAGGTTAAAATTATCATAAAGCTATGTCATTCAATAAAGTAATTCTTGTAGGCAACGTCGGCAAGGATCCGGAGATCCGGCGTTTCGAGAACAATATCAAGGCCTCGTTTTCCCTGGCAACCAGCGAAACGTATACCCCCAGGGGCGGGGAAAAAGTAACACAGACCGAGTGGCACAACATTGTTGCCTGGAGGCGGCTGGCAGAGCTTTCAGAGAACTACATCCGCAAGGGCTCACAGATACTGATTGAGGGCAAGTTGCGGTACCGGTCGTATGATGACCGTGACGGCAATAAAAAGTACATCGTTGAGGTTGAGGCAGATACGATTCAACTGCTGGGCCGTAAGCCTGACGGACAGAATCAGCAGGGATCCGGATATCAGCAAGGCTCACAGGGCGGAGGCCAGGGCTACCAGAACAGCGGTCAGTCTTACCCCTCTCCGTCACAGAATTCCTCTCCCCTTCCGGGTGAGGGCCCGGGTGAGGACCTTACCTCGCACGATGCAGCAGATGACCTGCCCTTTTAGGTAATCAATTTGCCCGGTTTTGGATACACTGCTCGCAGGTCTGTTCACAGGATCATTTGCACAGTTTGCAATGACAGGATCACCTCTGACACTGGTGACCGAAATCATTATACTGTTGCTTCTGATCATCGCATCAGCCTTCATCTCCGGGTCTGAAGTCGCCTACTTTTCGCTCACTCCGAATGACATGGAGGAGCTTCAGCACCGCAAGGGAAAAAGACCTGCCACGGCATTGAGACTGCTGGCAAAGCCTGACAAACTGCTGAGCACAATCCTGGTGGCGAACAACATCATCAATATTGCCATAATCATCCTTGCTGCCTTTATCAGCTCCAGGCTCTTCGACCTGAGCAACAACCCCGTACTCTCATTCATCATGGAGGTCGTGGTCATCACATTCATTCTCCTGCTCTTCTGCGAGATAATTCCAAAGGTTCTCGCATCGCGAAATCAGCTGAAGTTCGCGCTGATGATGGCCCCTGCCCTGACATTCACATCCGGCCTGCTCAACCCCCTTGCTTCGCTCCTCTCCTACTCCTCCTTCTTCGTAAAACGAAGGCCAAGGTCAAGGGATGCTTCGATCAGCATCGACGACCTGTCTGCTGCACTGGATCTGACCTCTTCAGGGATCAAGGACGAAAAGGAGATCCTGAAGGGTGTCGTTCGCTTCGGCAACACAAACACAAGCGCCATCATGTGTCCGCGCATGGACGTGACAGCCCTTGACATCAGCAAGGGATTCCACACAATCATGAACGAGGTGGTGGAATCAGGCTTTTCACGCATACCGGTCTATTCCGGCACCTTTGACAATGTAAAGGGTATCCTCTTTGTCAAGGACCTGCTCCCGCACCTGGGCAAACCTGACAACTTCAGGTGGCAGACACTCATCAGGCCTGCATACGTTGTGCCCGAGACCAAGAAGATAAGTGAGCTCCTCAAGGAGTTCCAGACCAAGAAGATACATATGGCCATAGTGGTGGACGAATACGGTGGCACAAGCGGACTGGTGACCCTTGAGGATGTCCTGGAAGAGATCGTGGGAGAGATCACCGACGAGACCGATGAGGAGGTGCCTCTCTTCAGGGAGACCGGGCCGGGAAGATGGATTTTTGAAGGAAAGACACTGCTGAATGACTTCTTCAGGATAACAGGAGTGGAAGATGATCCGTTTGAGGAGGTAAGGGGCGAATCTGAGACGCTGGCAGGACTGCTGCTGGAGTTGCTGGAGGAGATTCCGGTGAAAGGAAGAACCATCTCTGCAGGCGGGTTTAAATTTACTATTGAGACGATAGAAAACAGGCGGATCAGAGAGATCACCGCCGAAAAACAAGTGGATAACGCATGAGAATCTTTATTGCTGCCATGACGGCGGCATACGCATTGCTTCTGGCGGGCTGCGGGCAAACACCGGTGCCGAAGCCGGCAGGCTACTTCAGGATAGACCTACCCGAGAAGAGGTATGTACAGTTCGAAGCCCCATGCTCCTACACCATCGAATACCCTGACTATGCCAGGATCAACCTGAGGCCGGCAGCGGCATCAGATACCTGCTGGATGGATATCGAGTTTCCATCGATGAAGGCCAGCCTGCACCTTACATATTTCGATATTCACGATAACCTGGCCGCACTGACAGAGCTCACGCGCGAGATGGCATACAAGCACACTATCAGGGCCGAAGCCATCGAAGAAAAGCTGTGGGCAGATGATTCACTAAAGGTTTACGGCATTCTCTATGACCTGAAGGGAAACACCGCGTCGGCTGTTCAGTTCTTCGTCACCGACAGCACAAGCCATTACCTGAGAGGCTCACTCTACTTCATGGCACAGCCTAACGAGGATTCGCTCATGCCGGTGATAAAATTTATCAGGGAAGACATAATTCACCTCATCGAGACGCTGGACTGGAGATAAACCATGGGCTGCATCACCAAACACTATCTGAACAAGGAGACTGTCATCGGCGTCTGGAAGATCGAAGAGGATCTCGAGACACTCCTGTCAATGGTGGAGATGGGCCCCGAGGATCTTAAGAGATATGAGGTCTTCCGCAGCGACTCACGGAAGATGGAGTTCCTGAGCGTAAGGGCTCTGCTGGCCGAGATGCTCGGCAGGGAAGCACGGATAGTCTACAATAAGAATAATAAGCCATTCATTAAGGACGGCTCGCACTTCATCAGCATCACCCACTCCAACAAGCTGACAGCCATACTTATCAGCCGGGAAGAACGGGTAGGCATCGATCTTGAGTACATGCGGGTGAATATCAATGCATTTGCATCCAAGTTCCTGAACAAAAGGGAGAAGATCACCAGGCGCTGGGCTGACCGTACATACCATCTCTACATCCACTGGTGTGCCAAGGAGGCAATCTACAAGATCTGCGACAAGGAGGGAATAAACATAGTCAACGATATTACAATTGAGCCCTTCGATGTGAAGGAGTCGGGAGAGATAAAGGGATCCGTCAGCAACGAGAGGATCGATGACCGTTTCACGCTCTTTTACTCCCGTTATGACAACTACACTATTGTCTGGACAAAGAAGAAGCATGAAAGTTGACATCCCCTGGAGGAAGAGGAAGCTTGTTGCCCAGCTGATAGACCCTGACCGTGCCGGTGAGGAGGCCCTGTCACTCGCGGTGCGCTATGCTGCAGAGGCCGGGGTGGATCTGTTCCTGGCAGGCGGCAGCCTGACAAATGTTCCGATAGAGGGTGTAATCAGTAGGCTGAAGCAGCTTTCATCCATACCCGTGGTACTCTTTCCCGGGAACCTCACACAGCTGACAGACACCGCTGATGCCGTCTTCCTCCTTTCAATGATCAGCGGAAGAAACCCCGAGCTTCTTATCGGCAATCACGTCATTGCAGCCCCCCTCCTCAGCAGAATAAGAGAGAGTGTGATTCCGGTGGGCTACATGCTTATTAACTGCGGCGGCGACACCTCAGTGGAATACATGAGCCATACCTCCACCATACCCGGAGGCAAGAATGATATAGCCGTGGCCACAGCACTGGCTGGGGAGATGCTTGGCATGAAAGCCATCTACCTCGAGGGTGGCAGCGGTGCAGCCAGGCCTGTTAATCCGTCAATGATAAGGGCGGTAAGGGCGGAGATAACCATCCCGCTGATAACAGGAGGTGGCCTTGACACTGCCGGCAAGATTGAGCAGGCATTTGAGGCAGGGGCAGACATGGTTGTCATCGGTAACGGCTGCGAGCAGGATCCGTCACTGATCCTGGGTGCATGCCAGGTGCGCGACCGGTTCAACAACCCACCGGCGCGGCTTACCTGAACAGCTCGTGCAGGGGATCGCCGCTGGAGGCATTCGGCATCGGCACCTTGCATAACACTGAGAGAGTGGTTGCTATATCCCTGGTGCTGACGCTGCGTGTTACAGACGACTTGCTGGCAGTCCACCCGAACCATATAAGCGGAACATGGCTGTCATATTCCCATGGAGAGTTGTGGCCTGTTACGTTGTCTGTCTTCTCAACCCATCCGGGATTCATGGCAATCATCACATCACCGGACCTCTGCTGGCTGTAGTTATTGCTCATCTTGCGGAGAAGACCGCCGGAGAAGTCACTCATCTCGAAAGCCGAGGTGGGAACGGCAGCAGCAATACCAGAGAACTGCACCATGAAACGGGCCACCCTCTTCTGCATATCCTCAATGTCAATCTTGGCGTCCTCTATCAGGGGACGGTTAAGGAAGATCTGGCTGTCAAAGAAACCCCGAACCCAGTCGCCCTGCCCGTATATTGCATTGAGATAGCTGCGCAGGAGCTGAAGTGACTGGTTAAGCTTGAAGTAGCCGGACGGCACCCTGCTCTGCTCCAGCACGGCAGGTATCTCAGACACCCCGTGTGCCGAAACGAGGTAGACAAGGACATTCTTCTTTCCGAGGGATTTGTCTATTTTCTCAAGCAGCTTCGAGATGTTCCTGTCAAGCCGTACAAGGGCGTCTGACGCCTCCACAGACGAAGGTCCGAAGCGATGGCCGATATAGTCAGTTGAGGAATATGTAATCGAAAGAAAATCAGTCACATCATCCTTACCCATCTGTTCGTTGTCAATAAGTCTCAGGGCGAGTTCAGTTGTGAAGTCATCAGCAAAAGGGGTCTCGCGAAGCAGTGAGTAGTCCCTCGTGACATTGATCAGCTTGCCCTTTGTTGACATCGCCTTGAGATCATAGGGGAACCATGTCTGTCCGTTGAACCCTCTCTCCAGCGAGCTTGAGTCGGGCTGACACCCCGGGTATGTTGCAGGGTCCATCAGAGGCTGCCATGGCTGGTTCAGGTACTGTCCGGGAAGGAGCATGGCATTGAGATCCATGAGCCATGGAGGAAGTGTCTTCGTGTAGTATGTGCTTGACATCCAGGTGCCGGTACGGTCATCATACCAGAAGGCGCCGTCAGCCGAATGACCTGCGGTGATGATGGCCGCCATCTCACGCACACCAATGCCATAGACTTTTGAACCGTCGCAGGTGGCCATCTGAAGCTCATCCGAGAAACCAGATGACAGCAGGTTGACAGGCGAGAAGAGACCGGTCTCAAAGCTGCCCCCCACAGGGCTGGCGTTGGGGTCCTGCACACAGTAGATCATCTCATTGGTGAAGGGATGAAACCATGAATCCGAGGTGATGCCATGGGCTGATGGCGAGGCACCGGTTGAGATTGTAGCCAGGCCCGGCGCTGCCTGTGTGGAGAGGTAATCAATTGAAGCGTTTCGGTAGTAGGTTCCTTCGTTTACCATCCTCTTCAGACCGTTGTCAGGAAGAATGTCCCATATCCGCTCGAGCTGGTCATAGCGGAGCTGTTCAACGACAATCCCGATCACAAGCTTCGGCTTGTCAGGGGGAATATAGGCCGATTGTGCTGATAATGATATTGTTACAATAAGAAGATATAGAATTGAGAATACCCTTTTCATGTTCATAAAAAATTCAGATAAATAAGTCCCAAAAATATCAGTTTTGGGTTTATGCGCAACCCGGCCGGGAAAAGATATCACCAGAGCCTATTCTGTTATCAACCGTGTGATTATCGCCTTCCCCCTTACCATGGGCCCGATGTGCTCCTTTCTCACGGTTATAATATAGAGTCCCGGAGAGAGCGGTCCGAAGTCGTGCACAACCGGTATCCCCGGCTGGGCTGTTGTGCGGAAGCGGGCGACCGTGGCTCCGGTGGAGGTTGTGATGGTGACGGTTATCTCCCCGGTGACCTCCACGGGCGGCATCAGGCTCAGTCTGCCTCCGGAGGGATTAGGCCATATCAGCAGGCCGGTCTCCGGGGGATCAGGGTATGTATCAGCTCTCTTCTGAAGCGTGATATCCCTCACTAGCAGGGGATTGGCTGCTGTAAGGTCAGCAGTGAGTATATACGGTTCATAGCCGGGGCTTGAGAATTCAAGGCTCCATGTTCCGGGTGGAAGCAGGCGGCTGTAGGCGCCGTGGAGGGTGTCAGAGCTGACGTGCGATGAGTCAGCATCATGCCCTGCAATGAAGATGCGGGCACTGAGAGGGTCACCGCTCTCCGCATCGGTAACAGTACCCCGGACACCGGTGAGGGCCTCAGCGATATAGCGAAGCAGGGATCGGTGGTTCCACTCCCACATTGCCTCGAGGTTTGAACCCGGAGTCATCTTTGTATCATCCATCTCAACAGTTACCTCGCGGCCGCCGAGGCTGTATGTCACATAATCCTGCCGTCCGCCTGTGATCATATACCACTGCCAGCCCCGGGTGACGCCGTTGTCAAGGAAAGTCATATAGCCGGGTGAGGCATGCAGGTGGACTGTATCGGCGTAGCGTCTGCTGATGCTGTTGAACCATTCATCGTCAGGGTGAAGCCGGGTCCACCTGTCCCAGGGGTAGTTGACAACCTCGGCGCCGCTGTGAAGGTTGATCGAGAGTGCAGGCCTGATCTTCTTCATGAAGCTTATCATGTCAGCAGTCTCTTTTTGCAGCGGTGGCGGCGGGCTGGCCGCCGGGTCAGGGAAGTTGCGGTTCAGGTCGTAGCCGTTGCTGTTGGCCCTGACCGGGTAGGTCATAGTGTCACTGTTCCTGTACATGCCGTCAGGATTGGCCAGCGGGTTGATCCAAATCTCCAGTCCTGAGACAAGCTCAGACGCCAGCCCGCCGCCGTCGCTACCGGATGCAAGGTATTCGGCGAGCCTCATCAG
>JAVEZX010000060.1:0-14193 GCA_034002785.1 Bacteroidales bacterium | reverse complement strand
GATTTCTCTGCAATATTAACGGAAAAATGTCACATGGAGTATCCGTTATGAAGGTAGTCACGCGGTCGGACGGTCATGCGGTCATGCAGTCTTCAATTTTGATTACCTTTGCGGTTTTAAAAAAATCCGGCCAGATGGTCTCCGTAAACAACGTATCCCTGCTATTCGGCAGCTTCGTCCTCCTGGACGAGGTCTCCTTCCTCATCACCAGGCAGGAACGGATCGGCCTCACCGGCAGGAACGGCGCCGGCAAATCAACACTGATGAAGATCATCGCCGGCCTTCAGGACCCCACCTCAGGCTCCGTCGAGCGGCCACGCGAGCTGACTATCGGCTACCTCGAGCAGCAGATGAAGATCTCCGACACCACCACAGTCCTGGAAGAGGCGCTTAAAGCCTTCACCGAGCTTAGGAGCCTCGAGGAGGAGATCAACCATCTCACCCGCGAGCTGACCGAGCGCACCGACTATGAGACTGAAAGCTATCACAATATTATTGACCGGCTTCACACTGCCGGCGAACGGCACAGCATCCTCGGCGGCAGCGACTATGTGGCAACCACCGGACAAACTCTCACCGGCCTCGGCTTCAGCGCGAAGGATTTCAGTCGCCCCACCCGCGAACTGAGCGGTGGCTGGCGCATGCGCGTAGAGCTGGCAAAGATCCTCCTCCGCAAACCGGACCTGATACTGCTTGATGAGCCCACCAATCACCTGGACATTGAGTCGATCCTGTGGCTCGAGAGCTTCCTCGAGACATACCCCGGAGCGGTGGTACTGGTCTCGCACGACCGCACATTCCTTGATAACGTTACCCGCCGCACAGTCGAGATAAGCCTGGGCAAGATATATGATTACCGGGTACCCTACACAAAATATACCGTGCTCCGGCGTGAGCGCCGCGAGCAGCAGACTGCCGCATACCGCAACCAGCAGAAGATGATCGATGACACCGAGAAATTCATCGAGCGGTTCCGGTACAAGCCCACCAAGGCGGTGCAGGTCCAGAGCAAGATCAAACAGCTTAAGAAGCTGGATCGAATAGAGATAGAGGATGAGGACACCACCGCAATGAACATCCGTTTCTCCCCCGCCCCTCGCTCCGGCACTGTTGTGGTTGAAGCTGACGATGCCTCGAAACGGTACGGCAGCCACCTGGTCCTTGACAAGATCTCAATGAAGATCGAACGGGGCGAAAAGGTTGCCTTCGTGGGCCGCAACGGCGAAGGAAAGACAACCCTCGCCAGGATGATCCTCGGACAGATCGATTTCGAAGGAATCGTAAAACGAGGTCATAACGTCTCCATCGGCTACTTCGCGCAGAACCAGGATGAGCTCCTCAACGATGAGATGACTGTCTTCGAGACGGTAGACAGGATTGCTGTGGGCGACATCCGCACGCGCCTTCGCGATATCCTCGGGGCATTCCTCTTCCACGGGGAGGACATCGACAAGAAGGTGAAGGTACTCTCAGGCGGTGAACGGTCGCGACTGGCAATAGTGCAACTGCTCCTGGAGCCCTATAACCTGCTGCTGCTTGACGAGCCCACCAACCACCTCGACATCCGCTCGAAGGAAATTCTGAAGCAGGCACTGATCAAATATGATGGCACATTAATTGTGGTCTCGCACGACAGGGATTTCCTCGACGGGCTGGTGAACATGGTATATGAGTTCCGCCACAGGAAGATAAGGACTCACCTGGGAGGTATTGCGGAGTTCCTCAGGGCGAGGAAGATAGAGTCGCTGAGAGAGCTGGAGAAGAAGAGTCCGGGGGCAGCGGCAAAAAGTGGCGGGGCTGCAGCGGCCAAGGGTGGCAGGGTTGTTGAAAAAATGAGGCATGTTCCTGAAAAAAAGGGGCAGGCACAGGCAGATATCCCTCCACCTGTGAAAGAAGTGAGAGCGACGCCAGTGGCGAAACCGGCTTTGTCGTACAATGAGAAAAAGGAGACAGAACGCGTCTTCCGCAGACTGCAGAAACGCGTCACGGAAGCAGAAGCGGCGATAACGGCCACGGAGGCAGAGATAGCAGCAATGAACGCAAAACTTACATCTGGCGATGCAGCCGTTGTCAGTGACCCCGCCTTCTACAGCGCCTACGAGGAGACGAAACAGCGCCTTGACTCACTGATGCAGCAGTGGGAAGAGGCTCACGGTGAGATGGAGGGATTCACAGCAGAATATATGAACAACAATGATACTGTTTGAGAGAAAATATCCGGTCAACGTCTTCAACACCGATCTCACCGGCCGGCTCAGCCCGGGAGCGCTCTTCAGCTTCTTCGAGGACCTCGCAGGACGTCATGCCGATGAACTGGGCTGGGGCCGCGATGACCTGATGGCCTCGGGCGGCTACTTCTGGGCGCTGTCGCGCATGATAGTGAAAATCGAACGCCTCCCGAATACATGGGACGAAGTCACTCTCCGTACCTGGCCCAGAGGCACCGAAACTATCTTCGCCCTGCGTGACCTTGAGATGTATGACGATGCCGGAAGGAAAATCGCCGGAGCATCATCATCCTGGGTCATAGTTGATTACAACACCCGGAAAGCGCAGAGACCTGACAGGGCTCTCTCAAACCTGAACCACCAGTTTCCTGAGACAAGGGCCACTGAATCCAACGCACGAAAGGTACCGCCGCTGCCCGCAGGTGAACACACACTCACCAGGCTGAAGGTCAAGCTTGATGACATAGATGTCAACAGGCACGTCAACAATGCGCGTTACGTGCACTGGGCTGTCAACTGCTATGAGCCGGAATTCATCAGCCTCCATACCCCGGACACCGTGGAGGTGAATTACCTGCTTGAGGGACACCAGGGCGAGATGATCAACATCCTGACCGGCAGGTGTGACGGCAGCGGGGACGGCAAGCATGACGGTACAGCTGACGGCAGCTCTGACGGCACCCGGCCTGAATTCATCCACTCCGTGGTCCGTGAAAGCGACGGCACAGAGCTTTGCCGTCTGAGAATGAGATGGAAAGAGAACGGACAATGAAATCTTTATTACCTTTATGCCATGACAAGGCCTCTCAAAGATAAACCCGCTCTGCTCATCGCGCTTGTGATGACGGCGGCTCTGATGGCATCCTGCACGGTGACGCAAAACGTCACTGACACGAAGGATATGTCGTATATCTACAACCCTGCGCGGAACGTCTTCACCCCCTTCGTGAGCGTGTACAACGAAGGTGAGGGTTCATCACTGATGACTGTCAGCATCCGCAGGGGCGAGCTTTACTTCACCGAGGCCAATCCCGAGGGCGTCGCAATGGCATCAGTCCTGGTCTCAGTCAGGCTCTTTGACAATACCCTTGGGGGAGTCCTCGCAGACACGGCAACCTTCAAGTATGACATAAAGAAGACAGACATCGGGGGCGAGTATTCCTTCCAGATCCCTCTTGACACCCGTGAGGGAAGCGCATACACCGCCGAGATCAAGATCATTGACCTCATCCGCCAGCGCACCCAGCAGACATTCGTCGATTTTGAAAGGACGGGCCCCTACAGCGGTCTGAACTACAAGGTGCGCGATCATTTCAGCAACAGGGAGGTGTACAGCCGGGTGGTGAAGCGCGACCAGTACGTCAATATTCTCAGCCCCGCTCTTCAGCCTGACACACTCTGGATCTTCTACTTCCCGCCCGTAAAGGCTCTGCCGCCATCGCCAACGACAATACTCCCGGAGGTGACTGTGGCACCGGAGCCTGATGCAATCGTGCCGCTGCCCTGGTCTGACACCCTGCCGATGATGTTCCCCAGCGAAGGTATCTACATGATCTCCGTTGACAGCCTCATACGCGAAGGCCTCGTTCTGTACAATTTCGGCTCTGACCACCCCACAATGACCAGCCCGGAGACAATGATTCCACCGCTGGCCTACCTCGCCACACCCGAAGAGATGGAGGAGATGCTGACAGCCGAAAAGCCGAAGCTGGCGCTCGACAAGTTCTGGATGGACCGCACCGGCAGCATCGAGCGGTCGAAGGAGCTCATCCGTATCTGGTACAACCGCACCCTCTTTGCCAACTATTACTTCAGCTCATACAAGGCCGGATGGCTGACTGACAGGGGGATGATCTATATTATGTACGGCCCGCCGGACAAGGTTTACAAGAACGCCGAGGGCGAGAGCTGGGGTTACAAGAGACCCCCCGTGAAGAGCCGCTGGGGCTCACGTTACACCGTGGAGGACCAGTACCTGTGGTTCAACTTCCGGAAACAGAAGAACACCTTCTCGGACAACGATTTCGTCCTTAACCGTGCAGGCACCCCGGTCAGTTACTGGGATATTGCCGTGGCGCGGTGGCGTGAAGGCAAGGTGTTCAGACTGGATAATCCAGAGGAGCTGCAATGACGCAGAGCGACATTGTCTCAAACCCCCGCAGCAAGCATAGCGACAACCCTCTTCGACCCGGACCGACGCAGGGCGATAAGGTTTATACACCCGATAATTTACAGCAACAACAATGATACACAGCGAAAAGGAATTTATATTCGGTATGCACCCTGTCATGGAGGCCATCAGGGGCGGCAATCAGATTGACCGTGTACTGGTGCGCCAGGGACTGAGGGGACCACAGTATCATGAGCTGATGCAGGTGGTGAATGAGTTTGCGGTGCCATGGCAGGTGGTGCCTGTTGAGAAGCTCGACTATATTACCCGTAAGAACCACCAGGGCGTGATAGCCTGGCTCTCGGCTATCGAGTTCCAGAATATTGAAAACATCCTCCCCCGCATCTTCGAGGAGGGTGGTGACCCGCTCCTTCTGATGCTTGACGGTGTCAGCGATGTGCGTAACTTCGGTGCCATAGTACGGTCAGCGCTCTGTTTCGGGGCTCATGCCGTAATCATTCCCGAAAAGAATTCGGCCAGGATATCCGCGGATGCGGTGAAGGCATCGGCCGGAGCTCTCAGCACCTTCCCGGTCTGCAGGGTCAAAAGTCTCACAAAAAGTCTCGCTTATTTGAAGGACTCTGGCCTGAAATCTGTCGCGGCCACGGAGAAAGCGGACAGGGAGGTCAGTGCCGCCGGGCTCACCGGCCCGCTGGTTGTGATCCTCGGATCGGAGGAGCGGGGCATCAGCCGCGAGATGCTTGGCTTGTCAGACATCCGGGTGTCAATTCCCATTACGGGCGCCATCGGGTCACTGAATGTCTCCGTGTCAGCCGGCATCCTGCTCTATGAGATAGGCAGGCAGCGCGGAGCAAAGTAGCCCGCAGCGAGTTGCGAATTGCGAATTGCAATTTGCGAATTTGACCATTAGGAATTGCGAGTTGCGAATATGGCTGTACGGTTATACAATTCGTGTAAGTCAACGGCCTGGGGTAGGTAACGGGCATGCACCCGCTGATCTCCAGCATTGTACCACTAATTCGGAACTCGCAAATCGCCAATCGCAATTCTCTCAGCCTATTATTCCCCTCACCCTGTCATCCAGCTGCTGCTGGTCAACGGTGAAGGATGCCAGACCGGCGAGAGTCAGCATCGTGTCCGGCGCAAGCTCACCGGTAAGCAACCTTTCTCTCCATGATGCCAGCACGGGTATCTTCCCCTCAGCAGCAATGCGACTCTTATCCGCATCGCTCATCAGCGGGAACATATCCGCCAGCCCTGCCTCGTGGGCAAGCCTGACAACCTCCTCCCCGGAGGAAGGCAAATGCCGCTCAAGCTGCCGCCCAAGCTCCACAACATTCTTAGATACCTCCCAGAACTTCTCTATTCCCAGCCCGGCAGCCTCATCGGTGAGAGGCACATCATACCTCGTCGTGAGCCTGCTCCCGAAGAGTCCGTTCAGCGACTTCCTCCCTGCTGCAGCCACCTTGGGCGGCATCGTAAATACATCCGTTCCCGCAAGCAGATCAAGCTGAGAATAATTCCTCAGGCTGGCAGCAATCTGCCTCGTTCTGAATCCCGTCTCCCCTGACAACCGTGTAACCCACTCCTGCGATGAGAGCACAGCATTCTCACCGGCGCCGCTGCCGTCACCAAGCTTATTATCCGCCAGGAACGCCCCTATCCTCCCCAGAAAAACGTTCAGGTAGTCAGGCCGTGCCACCAGGGTCACCAGCGCATTCTGTCTCGCACTGAACTCAAGGGTGAAATTGATACGCACCCCCTTGTCATGCAGCAACCGTGCACCAATAAGTCCTTCGGGCGTATAGGGTACCTTGACAATGAACTGGCCGGGACAGAGCTCCATGTACCTCATACCGTAAGAGACGATGGCCTCAATATCATAGGCCGTATCAGTATGCAACTCCACACTGACCATCCCCCCGAACTTCTTCGCAAGGCGAAGACCATGTCTGGCATTGAGAATGAAGGCTATCTCCTTAACACGCTCGTTAACTGGCAAATGACTTACCAGGTCCAGTGCACGGGGCACGAACGAATCATAGATCCCCTTCTGAATCTCATTATTCAGAAGTGTGTTGTTGGTGGTGAGGGCAGTCATCTCCGCCGTCCAGTTGGTCTCAGCCTCCTCCATATCACCCGTATCAAGCCACAGCTCGGTGCCTGTGGAGCGCAACGACTGCCAGAAAGGATCGTACTTCGCTGTTACAGGCTTCTCTTCAATACCTGACTTGATAAAGTCAGAAAGCTTCTCATTGTAGGTCAAACTCATATCTTACTCTTTATGTTTGTCAAACTTAGCAGTGCCTCGAGGTCGCCTCCGGAAGGATTCTGGAAGAGCTTAAGCCCGAAGCGGCCGACCACGGCGTATGCATAATCAAGCACGCCTGACTGCACACTCTCAAACGGCACCCATGAATTTATCTTGCTGAAGCAGTAGATCTCCACCGGCATGCCTGACTCAGTGGGAGGCATGTCACGCACCATCACCGGCATCACGGGATCAATATCCCTGTGATTTCGGAGGTACTCAACCATGTAAGCCCTGAAGGCCCCAAGGTTGGTGAGCGATGTCAGCTCTCCCCTCTTCAGCGCCTCTATCTCTGCTTCATTTTCCTTCAGCCACTTCTCGAGGTAAGGCCTCTCATCGATGGCATCAATCAGCTCCGGAGTCATAAACTGAATGGAACGTACATCAATGCGTATCTCCCGCTTGATCCTCCTTACGCCTGAATCCTCCATCCCCTTCCAGTTCTGAAACGACTCCGAGATCAGGGCATAGGTGGGAACTGTCAGTATCGTCTTATCAAAGTTTTCGACTTTGACTGTATAGAGTGTCATATCAATTACTGTCCCGTCAATATTCCTCCCGGGAATAGTTATCCAGTCGCCCAGCTTGACCATGTTGTTGGTTGACAGCTGTACGCTTGCAACCAGTCCCAGCAGCGTATCCTTGAAGATGACAACAATTACCGCCATTGCTACCCCGAGGCCCGCAAAAACGCTTGTCAGCGAAACCCGGAACAGAGCCGATATCATGACAAGCACGCCGCCGGAAACAACCAGCACCTTGACTATCTGCACGTAAGGCTTAATTGACCGGCCTTTGGAGTAAGGCTGCATCAGCCACACCTGGTGCCATCCTTCAATGAAAGCAGTCAGTGTCAGAGTGGCCCAGATCACAATCCAGAGCGCCGCCGACTTGTGAATAAATGTCAGCCATCCAAGGTTCTCACGAAGCATCCAGGTAGCCAGGTAGTATACAATTACGCCCGGGACAATCATCGACAGGCGCTTGAACATCCTCGTTTCGAGAAACTTATCGTCATAAGCGGACCTTGAGCGCCTCACCGTATACGCGAAGACCCTGATCACAATCACCCGCGTAAAATAATAAGAGACCCAGGCAAGAAGTCCCACGGCCGCGACAAGTATTACCGTGCTCAGCCACGAAACGGCAGATGCCGGCATTCCGAGGTTTGCAAGGAATTCCCTTACCGTCATGACAGGATCAAACGAACGAAACATGCTTCAGTTGTTTACGGCGGTTAAATTACAAATTATCTTTTTTTGTGACAGCCTGTTTATTACCTTTACAATTCAAAACTGTCAAATTATGAGATCTTTTCCGGTAATTTCACTGTTTCTGCTTGCAATGTCAGTGCAGGCACAGGTTGTGTTTGATGACCATTTTACCGACCGTACCATGAGGTTTGACTTTATGATGGCCGGCAACAGCGAGACCACTAAAGTCTACCCTGTCTCATTCAGGGAGGAGCCCTTCTGGGGCGGCTCACTGACAAACCTCACCGATCCGTTCGGATACGGTAACTTCAATTACGAGATCTTTGACGCCGCCACCGGTAATCTAATCTATTCGAGAGGCTTCTGCACACTCTACCAGGAGTGGCAGACCACCGCAGAGGCGAAAAAGATGGATCGCGTATTTCACGAAGTCGCCACCTTCCCGTTCCCAAAGAACAAGGTGAACTTCGTCCTTAACATCCGGGGCCGCGACGGCAAATTCTCAAAACTGTACGAAACAGCCATTGACCCCTCCAGCTACTTCATCACAAGAGAGAATCCCGCAGCCGCCCTGGCAACGAGGGTCATCGGCACCGGTGATCCGCACACCTCCCTTGACATCGCATTCATTGCCGAGGGTTACACGCAGGGCGAAATGGAAAAATTCCGCAACGACGTTAAACGTATGGGCGAGATTATCATTGCCGAGGCACCGTTCGACAAGTACTCTGACCGTATCAACATATGGGCCGTTGAGGCTCCCTCGCAGGAGTCAGGCACCGATGTGCCGGGAGAAGGCATATATGTGAACACAGCCCTCAGCGCAAGCTATTATACCTTCGACGTCGACCGCTACCTGACGACCCAGGATATACGCAGGGTCAACGACTTCGCTGCCACAGCACCACACGACCAGATTATCGTGCTCATCAACAGCACGAGGTACGGTGGAGGAGGAGTATATAATTACTACAGTGCCGTCACCGCTGACCATAAGCTCACCCCACAGGTGCTGACCCACGAGTTCGGTCACGGTTTCGCCGGACTGGCAGATGAGTACTACTCCTCTGAGGTTGCTTATGAGGAGTTCTACCCCCTCGATGTGGAGCCATGGGAGCCTAACATCACCACCAGGGTTAATTTCGATGCAAAGTGGAAGAACCTGATTGCGAAATCAGTTCCGGTGCCTACTCCCAATGATAAGAGGTATATAGGTGTTACCGGCCTGTTTGAGGGAGGAGGTTATTCAGCTAAAGGGATTTACCGTCCATCCTTCGACTGCCGGATGAAAAGTAATCAGGCAGATTCATTCTGCGAGGTTTGTCAGGAGGCACTTGAGGAAATGATACTCTTCTATCTGAAGTAAAAAAGTAATTGCGACGTGCGAATTGCGAATTGCGAATGGGTAAATCAATCGAACTTCGCAAATCGCAAATCGCAAATCCTATTTACTTTTTCTTCTCCCCGCCTGAGGTCGGAGGCTTGGAAATAGAGTCACGCATGCTTGTGTCGGCTTCGATATTCCTCATCCTGTAGTAATCCATGATACCCAGGTTGCCGCTCTTGAACGCATGAGCCATGGCAAGAGGAATCTCCACCTCGGCTTCGATAACCTTCGCGCGGGCTTCCTGCGCCTTGGCCTTCATCTCCTGCTCATAGGCGACAGCCATTGCACGACGCTCTTCGGCCTTCGCCTGGGCGATGTTCTTGTCGGCATTCGCCTGGTCCATCTGAAGCACGGCACCGATGTTCTTACCTATATCGATGTCGGCAATATCGATTGAGAGAATCTCAAATGCAGTTCCTGCATCCAGTCCTTTCTCAAGCACAGTCTTGCTTATCCTGTCAGGATTCTCAAGAACCTCCTTGTGACTGTGGGCCGAACCGATTGATGAGACAATACCCTCACCAACGCGGGCAAGAACAGTCTCTTCGCCGGCGCCGCCGACAAGCTGCTTGATGTTGGCCCTGACGGTCACCCTCGCCTTCGCGATGAGCTGGATACCGTCACGTGCCACTGCTGTAACCGGAGGTGTATCAATGACCTTCGGGTTAACCGACATCTGCACTGCCTGGAAGACATCCCTTCCTGCAAGGTCAATGGCGGTGGCCATCTTGAACGAGAGGTCTATATTCGCCTTGCTCGCCGAAACGAGTGCGTGTACCACCTGGGCCACATGTCCGCCTGCAAGGTAATGCGCCTCGAGCTCATCCCGGTTCAGCTTGATACCGGCCTTGTCAGCTTCGATCATCGCTCCCACGATGATTGACGGCGGCACCTTCCTCCACCGCATGAATATCAGCTGAAGCAGGCTGATTCTCACACCTGACACGAGTGCCTGGAACCATAGTCCGATGGGTATGAAGTAAAGCAAGATCCAGAGCAGTATGATCGCTCCGACAATAATTATTACATAAATGGCAAGTCCGCTCATATCTATTTATTTATTGGTTTTACTATCAATTTGTTATCGTCAATCCTTATCACCTCTATCTCCTGCCTGGGGTCAATGAGAATGTCGACCGATTTAGCCTCAAAATACTCCCCGTTGACCAGCACCTTCCCTCCGGGGGCAAGCCTGGTGACTGTTACTCCTCTGTCTCCGGCCTTCACCTTACCCTCTTCAGCGCCCACGGTGTCAACCTTACCGTCGATTGTGGTCTTGAGCATGAATTTATTCCATGTGTCGGCTTTCAGCATGAATACGGTAAGCACAACCATCACCAGTGCCGTCGCTCCGAGTACCAGGAGCCCGGTTGCTGTGCCGAAGCTGATGAATGCAAAGACAATCCCGCTGAGGATGCATATTGCCCCGCCTATTCCGGCGATTGTAATACCGGGGATGAGCATGAACTCGATGATAAAGAGCAGCATCCCGACGAAAATCAAAAATATTATAAGTCCCAGAGACATCGGCTATTATTTTTTAAATCACAACTGTATCAAGACTGAGTTCCCTTAGTTCAGCGCTCATCTTCTCCAGTGTGGCAGAGTCAGCGATCTTGATAACGCATCCTCCCTTTATGTGCGTAAGCACTGCACACTGTTCAGCCTGTATATTGTCATGCCCGCATACATCCACAAGCGATTTGATGACATGATCAAAGCTGTTGATATCATCGTTTATGAGCATGAGGGTTCTTTCATTTTCCTCGCGTCTCCTGCTATCTTCCGGTCTCGGCGCCTTTTTAGTCATCCGGCAGTTTGTTAATTAGTTCCCTTGCAGCTTCCACAGGTATCTCCTGCAATCCAACATATGCTGCAACCCTGGCAGAGTTGTAACCGTTTCGGATCAGCAGCGAGACATACTCGTCAGCGCTTTCAAATGTAATAAAATTACCTATGAGAAACACCGTTTCGCCATTGTTGTTTTTAACCATGTCAAGTCCGCGTGTTCCGGCCAGCTGTTCAATCTTCTGAATTACCTCAGGCTTGATGGGTTTGTCTATTCGCATCACCTCCGCCCTGAAGTAGAGTGTGCCCACCGGAACAGGATTGATCGTTTGCTCCTGAGCCACCGGGGCGGCTGTATCCATGCCCGGGAACGTGCCATTAGCCGCAAGTGGCCGGGAAGACCACTCTGTCTCGAGCAGTGCAGCCCTCTCCATTGAGACCTGAACGCCGTTCATGAGTGCTATTATGAAGGCATCGGAAAAACCTGCACCACGCGCCTCCGGCAGAGCTTTCCTTGCATCCTCCAGTCTTCGAAACATGCCTGTATAGTAATAGATTGCATCACTGCCCTGCCTCTTTCTCCCGTAGACAGGCCAGAGTCCCCTGAACAGTGTGGGGGCCACGTTGTTTCTGAATGTTGCAATCTGGATGGTATAGATAAGTCCTTGGGGTAAAGCAGGTTCGACCGGTATGGGATTTGCATCACTGTAAGCCGGCACGGGTCTGACCTCAAAGTGAGCAGTGTTCCCACCCTCCTGTACGGACACATTCTTCCCGGCAGCAGCACCACGGCCGTTGGCTGCCATCCGGGCGAGCAGCAACGAGTCAGCCCTGGCGCTCACAGCTGTCTCCTTCACAGTCTCCTCAGCAGCCCTTTTCTCCATACGTACCCTGTCAGCCTCCGGGGCTGCAGCGGCAGCCTGTACAGCCTTCTCAGCCCGCAAAGCGATGGAGTCAGCTTTATGACGCAATTGCACCGCATCGCCAAGCACCCTGAACAGTTCCTCAGGCACTCCGGTGAAATCTCCCCGAACACGGGCAGGCTGTGTTACACCCGCGGATGGCTTCCTGCCCGCATCCTGTGCCGCAAGTGAGCCAGCCGGCAGGAGCATGATTGCAAGCACTCCGGCAACAAGTCCGCGTATCTCCGTGTTAATAACTCTGAGTCTTAAATATTTTGCGAAAGATGATAACTTCATACCTTTACCAGTCATAACAAAAATACGAAAAAAGTCATGACCCAGCCTATCGCCGGCATGCCGGCCCCGCAGTTCAGTGGCAGCGACCAGAATGGAAACATCGTGAATCTCAGCAGCTTCACCGGTAAAAAAATCGTACTTTATTTTTATCCGAAAGACAATACTCCCGGATGCACTGCCGAGGCATGCAGCCTGAGGGATAATTACGAGGAACTTCTGAAGAAGGGATTCGTCGTACTGGGTATCAGTCCTGACAGTGAGAAGTCACACAAAGGGTTCGCTGAAAAGCACAACCTCCCCTTCCCCCTGATAGCCGACCCGGACAGGAAGATCATGACGGCTTACGGCGCCTATGGGGAAAAGGTCATGTACGGAAAGAAGGTCACCGGTGTTATCCGCACAACCTTCATAATTAATGAGAAGGGAATCATCGAAAAGGTGATTAAAAAGGTTGACACAAAGGAGCATGCCGGCCAGATTTTTAAACTTTATGAAAATGTCTAACTGCTAAAGAATAAGTAAATGGAAAGAAAAGAGATCAACAAGGAGAAGCTGAAGGCGCTCGAGGTGACGCTGGGCAAGATCGAAAAGGATTTTGGCCGCGGCACCATAATGAAGCTGGGCGATCATGCCATTGACAACGTGCAGGTCATATCCACCGGTTCCATCGGGCTTGATGCCGCTCTCGGTATTGGAGGCCTGCCACGCGGAAGGGTCGTCGAGATATACGGACCTGAGTCATCCGGCAAGACCACCCTGGCAATACATGCAATCGCTGAAGCACAAAAGGCCGGAGGAATTGCCGCCATCATCGATGCCGAACATGCCTTTGACAGGTTCTATGCCGAGAAGCTGGGAGTGGATGTTGGTAACCTCCTCATTTCGCAGCCAGACAACGGGGAGCAGGCACTGGAGATAGCCGATCACCTGATCAGGTCAGGAGCCATTGACATCGTTGTCATCGACTCTGTCGCGGCACTGACTCCAAAGGCTGAGATTGAGGGAGAGATGGGCGACTCGAAGATGGGTCTCCAGGCAAGACTGATGTCGCAGGCATTGCGCAAGCTGACAGCAAATATTAACAAGACGAACACAACATGCGTTTTCATCAACCAGCTGCGTGAGAAGATCGGTGTCATGTTCGGCAACCCTGAAACGACTACCGGCGGCAACGCACTAAAATTTTATGCATCCATCAGGCTTGACATCAGGCGCACCAGCCAGATCAAGGATGGGGAGGATGCCGTTGGTAACCGCGTCAAGGTAAAAGTGGTCAAGAACAAGCTCGCTCCTCCTTTCAGGAAGGCTGAGTTTGATATCCTCTTCGGCGAAGGCATCTCACGCACCGGCGAGATAGTTGATCTGGGCACAGAATTCAACATCATAAAGAAGAGCGGCTCCTGGTTCTCATACGGCGAGACGAAACTTGCCCAGGGCCGTGATGCCGTCAAGAAACTCCTCGAAGACAACCCCGAACTCTCGGAAGAGATTCGGACTAAAATCTTTGAACAGCTTAAGGAAAAAGGAAAATAGATAAAAGAAGCAGCCCCAATCCACGGGGCTGCTTCCACTATTTAACCCAAACACTCAACCGGGCGACTAGTCCGTGACAAGAGTCAGGTCTGCCACCCAGTGATGTCTCATTGAATTTGAGGAGCCTTTCACATCACAATAGATTAAACCTCTGCCAGTTGCACCCTCAAAGCGACCTGTGCCACCCATAAATTCGAATTCTGAGCATATATAAGTCTGATCATACGGAAAATCAGCTGTGAAAACCACTCCGTTATTTTCATCGTTGCATATGATGGCGAGGGTATTTCCGTCACAATCAGTGATGAAACCCTCAGTACAGCTGTGAGAACCTTCATCCGGATTCCAGCCACAGGTCAGGTAAATATTAAACGGACCCAAACCGGAATCTGTTCCTGATCC